>DATGZZ010000128.1:0-8558 GCA_035296945.1 Reyranella sp. | reverse complement strand
CGACGCGCACGGCCTTCGGCAAGAACCTGATCGCGCTTGGCAAGAACCTCGAGACCGTGTCGCGCGCACGCATCGAGATCGAGGCCATGCGCCTGATGGTTCTGAAGGCCGCCCGGGCGATGGATGTGCTGGGCAACCGCGAAGCCCGCGTGTGGGTGAGCATGGTGAAGGCCATGGTGCCGGAGCGGGTGTGCCAGATCATCGACCAGGCCATCCAGATCCACGGTGCCGCCGGCATCTCGCAATGGACGCCGCTCGCCGAGATGTACGCCCAGCAGCGCACCCTGCGCCTGGCCGACGGCCCGGACGAGGTCCATCACATGGTGGTGGGCCGCGCCGAGCTCAGCCGGCACTGATCGAAGCTGCGAAGGCGGCGGCTACGCCGCCGCCTTCTCGTCGGCCAGGATGCGCTCATAGGCCGGCAAGGTCAGGAACTCCTCAAACGCCGGCTGCTCGACCAGATCGATCATGAGCTGGGCGGCGTCTTCGTAGCGGCCATTGGCGTAGGCCTCCTCGCCCATTGCCGCCTTCACCTTGTCGTTCTCCTCGCGCACGATCTCGCGCACCAACTCCTTCGTGACCGGCCGGCCGTCCTGCAGCGTCTGGCCATGGCGCACCCACTGCCAGACCTGCGCGCGGCTGATCTCGGCGGTGGCGGCATCCTCCATCAGGTTGAACAGCGGCACGCAGCCGATGCCGCGCAGCCACGCCTCGACATAGCCGATGCCCACGGCCACGTTCTGGCGCAGGCCGGCCTCGGTCCTCGTGCCCTCAGGCATGGCGATCAGGTCGGCGGCGTCGACATGCACATCCTGCCGCTTGCGGGCGATCTGGTTGGCGCCCTTCATCACCGCGTCGAACTCCGCCTTGGCGATCGCCACCAGGCCGGGATGGGCAACCCAGGTGCCGTCATGGCCATCGCCTGCCTCGCGCTTCTTGTCGGCGCGCACGCGGTCCATCGCCGCCTCGTTGGCAACGGCATCATTCTTGATCGGGATCTGCGCCGCCATGCCGCCCATGGCATGGACCTCGCGGCGATGGCAGGTCTTGATCAGGAGCTGGCTGTAGCTGCGCAGGAAGTGCGCGGTCATGGTGACCTGGGCACGGTCGGGAAGCACCGACCACTCCTGCTCGCGGAACTTCTTGATGAAGCTGAAGATGTAGTCCCAGCGGCCGCAATTGAGGCCGGCGGAGTGATCGCGCAGCTCCCACAGGATCTCGTCCATCTCGAAGGCCGCGAGGATGGTCTCGATCAGAACGGTGGCCTTGATCGACTTCTGCGGAATGCCGAGCGCGTCCTGGGCATGGACGAACACGTCGTTCCACAGCCGCGCCTCGAGATGGCTCTCCATTTTGGGCAGGTAGAAATACGGGCCGCTGCCGCGCGCCAGAAGCTCCTTCGCGTTATGGAAAAAGTACAGGCCGAAATCGAACAGCGAGCCCGACATCGGCACGCCATCGACCGTCATGTGCTTCTCCGGCAGGTGCCAACCGCGCGGCCGCACGAACAGCACGGCGGTCTTGTCGTTCAGCCGGTACTCGCGGCCCGTCTGCGGATCGACGTAATCGATCTCCCGGTGCACGGCGCTCGCCAGGTTGAACTGGCCGTCCACCATGTTGGTCCAGCTGGGCGTGCTGGCATCCTCGAAATCGGCCATGAAGACGTTGGCGCCGCAGTTCAGCGCATTGATGATCATCTTGCGGTCGACCGGCCCGGTGATCTCGACGCGGCGATCCAGGATGTCCTGCGGCAAAGGTGCGACGGTCCAGTCGCTTTCCCGGATATTCACGGTGTCCGCAAGGAAATCGGGCCTCTCCCCGGCATCAAGCCGCTTCTGGCGCTCCACCCGGGCGGCCAGCAGTTCTTCCCGGCGCGGATTGAAGCGGCGCTGCAGGTCGGCGACGAAGGCGACTGCCTCCTTGGTAAGCACTTTCTCGAAGTCGGGACTGATGACGCCGTCGATCGAAACGCCCTCGGGAAGATCCAACGCCACTATATGCACTCCCTCAAAATCGTTTAGCTTGTGCGCAGGGGAGCGCGATATAGGGCCTTGAGAGCACTTGGGGCAAGGCGCTACGACAACGCATGGACGCCGCTTTCGTCGTTGAATGGCTCAATCTGGTGCTGCGCTGGGCCCACATGATCGTGGGCATCGCCTGGATCGGCGCCTCCTTCTATTTCATCTGGCTGGACAACCATCTCCATCCGCCGCTCGATCCGGCTGACGCCGCCAAGGGAATCGGCGGCGAGGTCTGGGCGGTCCATGGCGGCGGCTTCTACACCGCCAAGAAATTCGCGCTCGCGCCCGAGAAGCTTCCGCCTGAGCTGCACTGGTTCAAGTGGGAGGCCTACACCACCCTGATCACCGGCTTCTTCCTGCTGTGCCTGGTCTACTACTACGGCGCGGAAGTGGCGCTGATCGACCCGTCGGTGATGCCGCTCACCAAGCCTGAGGCCATCGCCGTCGGCCTGGGATTCCTGGTGCTGGGCTGGCTCGTCTATGACGGCCTGTGCCGCTCGGCCTTGGGCGAGGACGACGCCATCCTGGGCGGCCTGCTCATGCTCTATTGCGCCGTGTCGGCGTGGGCGCTCTGCCATCTGTTTTCCGGCCGCGGCGCCTATATCCATTTCGGCGCGATGCTGGGCACCATCATGGTGCTCAACGTCTACTACGTGATCATCCCCGGGCAGCGCGAGCTGGTGAAGGCCAAGGAAGAAGGCCGCACGCCCGACCCCAAGTACGGGCTGATGGGCCGCCAACGCTCGGTCCACAACACCTACTTCACCTTGCCCGTGCTGTTCACGATGATCAGCGGCCACTATGCCGGGCTATACGGGCATGAGTGGAACTGGGTCCTGCTGATCCTGATTTCCGTATCCGGCGCCCTGGTGCGCGTATGGTTCGTGCAACGTCACAAGGGCAACCAGAACCCCCTGGTTCTGGCCGCCGGTCTGGTCGTGCTGGCGATCACCGCCCTCGTCTCTCTGCCACGGCCGCAGGCCGACATCGGGCCGCCCGCGTCCTTTGCCGAGGTCCAGCCGATCTTCAAGGAACGCTGCCAGTCCTGCCATGCCGCCAAGCCAACACAGGAAGGCTTCGCCGCCCCGCCCAAGGGCGTCGTCCTCGAAACCCCGGAGGAAATCCGGGCCCGGGCCGCGATGATCAACCAACAGGTGTGGGTCACCCGGGTCATGCCGCCCGGAAACCTGACCCACATGACCGATGCCGAGCGACGCCTGATTGCGCGCTGGTTCAAGGGCGGCGCAGAATAGCCGCCATGATGGCTCGCCCGGGAAGAATGCCGTGGCGCCGCCTGCTGACGGCGGCTTTGGCGGTAGTTGCGATTTTTCTCTACTGGACGCACGTCACCGAGCGTGGACAGCGCGACCTCGTGCGCAGCTCGGCCGCATCCGACACCAGCACGCCGGTTCAGGCTCACGGTTGGGGCGCCAGTGTCGGCTTTGCCGACCAGCACCGGCTCGACGAGCATTTCGGGAAGCACGGCGCGGAGTTCGGCCGCATCACCAAGCAGGACTATCTGCGCCAGGCCCAGCTCCTGCGCGATGCCAGGGTCGGCGGCCCCGTGCTCGAAGTCGTTCGACGCGACGGCGTCGTCACGCGTTATGACCAGCAGACCGGCGCTTTCATTGCCTTCAATTCCAACGGCGTCATCCGCACCTTCTTCAAGCCCAACGACGGCGAACGCTACTGGCGCCGCCAGGCGGAGCGCGGCGAATGAAACCACCGCCACCGCCCGGCCCTCCCGACGTCGCCGACTTGCGTGAGCTCATAGACCAGTGGACCGACTTCACGACTGAGCTGGCAAGGGGCTATAGCTTCGACCTCGACAACTGGCTGAACGACGTCGATGTACGCGAGTTGATCCTCGAGGCGCTGCCGATGTTCAGCAGCGAGGAGCTGGGCGAGCATGCGCTGAAGCTTGACCAGGCCGACAAGGCCTTCACGGCGGCGACCCGCGACTTCAAGAAGTGCGTCTGGGGCAAGGGTACGGCCCGCAAGGAGAGATGGACGCCACAGAAGAACTGGTGGTACTTCCGCACGCCGCTCAGCTCCAACGGCCAGCTCGAGGACGAGCTGGCGACAATTCGCTGACTTGAGCTGATGAGCCTGCTGAAAATCCTGGTCGAGACCGCGCCGCCGGTCACCACGATCATCATCAATCGCCCGCAGGTGAAGAACGCCCTCGACAACGAAGCGGCCCGCGCCCTGGCCGCGGCCATGAAGGCCTTCGAGATGGACGACGCCGCACGCGTGGCCGTACTGACCGGCGCAGGTGGCGCCTTCTGCGCCGGTGCCGATCTCAAGGAGCTGGGATCGGGCACCGACTACTTTCCATGGGCCGGCAGCGACGATGGTCCTTTGCGCGCGCCGCTGGCCAAGCCGGTGATCGCCGCCATCGAAGGCCATGCCTGCGCCGGCGGTCTCGGCGTGGCGTTGTTCTGCGACATCCGCATCGTCGACGAAACGGCGACCTTCGGTGTGTTCTCGCGCCGCTGGGGCGTGCCGATGAGCGACGGCACGACCGTCCGCCTGCCGCGCATCGTCGGCCAGGGGCGTGCGCTCGACATGCTGCTGACCGGCCGTGCCGTCGGCGCCGACGAGGCGGTCGCCATGGGGCTCGCCACCCGCAAGGTGGCGCGCGGCACGACACGGCGGGAAGCCGAGGCGCTCGCGCGCGAGATCGCGGGCTTCCCGCCGATCGCCATGACATCGGACCGCCAATCGGCCTACGAGAGCTTCGATCGCGACCAGGCTTCCGCCGTGCGGCGGGAAATGGAATTGTCGCTGGCGGCGCGGCGGCAGGAATCGCAGAAAGGCGCGGCGCGCTTCGCCAAGGGTGAAGGCCGGCACGGCAAGTTCGAGAGGCAGTGAATGCGGGCGTTGGTTTGTGAAGCTTACGGGCCGATCGAAAATCTCAAGATCGCCGACGTGCCGGTGCCGGAGCCCAAGCCGGGTGAAGTGCTGCTGCGGGTGGGCGCCGCCGGCGTGAGCTTCGCCGCCATGCTGGGGGTGCAGGGCAAGCACCAGAACAAGCCGCCCCTGCCCTATGTGCCCGGCAATGAGATGGCCGGCCACATCGTCAAGCTCGGTGCGGGTGTGAGCAATCTCTCGGTCGGCCAGCGGGTCGCTACCGGCGTCAGTCAGGGCGCCTTTGCCGAATATGCGGTGGCGACGGCGGCAAACGTCGTGGCGATCCCCGAGACCATGCCCTACGCGCAGGCGACCAATTTCCCGACGCTCTATCCGACGGCGTACGGCGCCTTGAAATGGAAGGCCGACATGCAGCCCGGCGAAGTGCTGCTGGTGCATGGCGCGGGCGGCGGCTCGGGCCTGACGGCAATCGAAGTCGGCAAGGCGATGGGTGCCGTCGTCATTGCCTCGGCCGGCGGTGCCGACAAGCTCGCCGCCGCACGGGAAGCCGGCGCGGATCATCTGATCGACTACCGCTCGGAAGACCTGCGCGGCCGCGTGCTGGAGCTGACGGGCGGGCGCGGCGCCGACGTCATTTACGACCCGGTCGGCGGATCGGCCTTCGACATCTCGCTGCGTTGCGTGGCGCCGGAGGGACGATTGATCCCGATGGGCTTCGCCAGCGGTACCATCCCGCAGATCCCCGCCAACATCCTGCTGGTCAAGAATGTGACCGTGATCGGCTTCTACTACGGCTACTACACCGGCTGGGGTGGCCGCGGCGAGCCGACGGCAAAGGACGCCGCGTTGTTGGCGAAACGCCGGGCCATGGTGGCGGCGGCGCAGGCCGAGCTGATGCGCTGGTTCACCGAGGACAGGCTCAGGGCCACGATCGCCGGCACCTTCGATCTCGCCGACTGGGTCCAGGGCTTCAAGCTGATCGAGGAGCGCACCGTGGTGGGCAAGGCCGTTCTCGTTCCCTGAGCGGAGGCTTGTTTGCGAATGACTTTCCGGCATAGTGCCCTTGCATGCCGGTGCAGTGGACCGTATCCCATCCGACGCGGCTCGTGATCGCAGTCGCCAGGGATAACCTTCGCCTTCTGGATATCGAGCACTACCTCGACGGCGTCGTCACGGCGAACGCTCTTGCCTACCGCAAGATCTTCGACATGACGCAGGCGACGTCCAACCTCAGCGATGACGATCTGATGGCGCTCGGGGCTCGCATCCGTGCCTATATCGCGCTGGGCAAGATCGGCCCGCTGGCCATCGTCGCCACGACAGATGCGAGCTACCAGCAGGCGCGCATGTTCGTCGCTCTCGCCGAGGCTGATCGGCCGATCAAGATCTTCCGCGAGCTTCATCTGGCGCGGCAATGGCTCGATTCGCAGCCGGAAGTCCCCGGCTGAAACTCATGTTCGCCGCAGCACGCTGCCGAATATGGTGGCGCTGAAGCCCAGCAACACCACGCCCGAAGCCGTCTGCACCGCTGACCGGAAACGCCGGGCGCCGAGCCGTGACTGCACCACGGCAGCGAACAGCGCGTACCCGAAATGGACGGCACCGACGACCACGATCAGGGTCGCGAACAGCGCCGTGAATTGCGGCAGCAACGGCTGCTCGTGGTGCAGGAAGTTGGGAAAGAGGGCGGCCAGGAAGAACACCGAGCCCAGGTTCGTGGCGCTGACGAAGAACGCCTGGAGATAGCGTCGGATCGGGCTGGCCGCGTCTGCCGGCTGTCCGCTGACGGCTCCTGCCGCACGCGACCGCCAGGCACTGCGCAACGCCTTGGCGCCAAGGTACGCGAGATAGGCTGCGCCGATGACCCGCAGCGCATCGTACGCGGCCGGCATGCTCATCAGCACCGCGCTGACCCCGAGTGCCGCCGCCATGGCCACCAGGAAAAGCAGCGAGATGTTGCCAAGGATCGTGGGGGCGATGCGCGGCAGCCCGAAGCTAAGCGTATGGTTGACGACCAGGATGACGTTCGGACCGGGCGAAACCGAGGCCAGCGCGATGACGCCGGCAAAGACAATGAGCTCGTTCAAGCGGACAACACCTTCGGAAACATTTCACATTCAAGCCTGTCGCCGGGCCTGAGACCATGCCCCTCGAGCGGCGGCGAGATCTGGCCGACACGCGTGGCGTAGCGCGCATCGTCGCCGCACCAGCGCGTCGCCCAGGCGCGGCGCCGGCGCGAAGCCGAGAGATTGCCCGACGCGCCATGCAGCGTGAGCGCGTGGAAAGCGATGACGTCGCCCGGCTCCACGTCCCAGGCGAGGAATTCATGGCGCTCGCGCTCGGCGTCGAGATCGGGCAGCGGCTCGAAGCGTGGATCGGCAACCGCGAGGTCGACGCCGCCCTGCCGGAAGAACTTTGGCTGGAACCAGCGGCCCCAGCGATGCGAGCCCTTCACATACTCCACGCAGGTCGCGCGATCGACCGGGTCGAGCGGCAGCCACAGCGAGACGATCTGCTCGCCGTCGATCGGATAGTAGGGCTGGTCGTGATGCCAGGGCGTGCGTTCGCGCGTGCCCGGTTCCTTCACCAGCAGATGGTCGTGATAATAGACGACCTCGCGCGAGCCCATGAGTCGGGCCGCGATCTCGCCGGCCGGCGAGCGGTAGACGAAGTCGCGGGCCGCCGCGTGGCGCTGCCAGAGCTGGAAATCGACGAAGAAGAGTCCCGGTGCGCCCTGCGGCGTGTTGAGCCGGACCATGGGGCCAGGACTCGCCATGTCGGCATCGATCGCTTCGCGCAGACGCTCGATCCAGTCGGATGTGAACGCACCGCGCAGGCAGATCGCGCCATCGGCGCGATAGCGCGCGACTTCCTCGTCGGTCGGGGGGCGCGTCATCAGATGTTGCCGAAGTTGCCGCCGCGGCCCTTGCCCTCGGCGAAGCGCGCGGCGCCGGAGCGCGCCTCGGCCTGCAGCGCCGGCAGACCGCGTTCGGCTTCATTGACCAGCGCCGCGGCGACATCGAGGCCCCACTGTTCGTAGGACGATCGGCGGTCCGAGCGCAGGCAGGTTTGCGGAAACCGCGTGAGTTGCTGGGCAAGCGCGATCGCCTCGGCCAGCGCCTGGCCTTGCGGGACCAGCCGGTTGGCCAATCCCCAGTCCAGGGCTTCCTGCGCGCCGATCTCGCGCCCGGTCAGGATCATGTCGAGAGCGCGGCTGTGGCCGATCAGGCGTGGCAGGCGCACCGTGCCGCCATCGACCAGGGGCACGCCCCAGCGTCGGCAGAACACGCCGAACTTGGCGCTCTCGGACGCCACGCGCATATCGCACCACAGAGCCAGCTCGAGGCCGCCGGCGACGGCATAGCCTTCGACGGCCGCGATCACCGGCTTGGACAGCAGATGGCGCGTCGGTCCCATCGGACCCGGGGCTTTGCTATCAGACAAAGGTGCGTCCGCCGATCTTGGCCTGGCGGCGACCTTGAGGTCGTAGCCGGCACAGAACGTGCCGCCACGCCCGGTCAGGATCGCCACCGACTGGCTGGCATCGGCGTCGAACGCGAGGAAGGCGTCACGCAGCAGCACGGCGGTTTCCGGGTCGACGGCATTGCGCGCTTCGGCGAAGCGATCGATCGCAACGACGGTGATCGGCCCCTCTTTCTCGAT
>DATGZZ010000127.1:0-8303 GCA_035296945.1 Reyranella sp. | reverse complement strand
AAAGCGCTGCTGCAGGCGGCTGGCGCGCTCGGCGTAGCCGTCGGCGGCATCGTCGTCTCCCAGCCGGCGCGCGATCGAGGAAGCGGCCCGCCAAGCGCCGAAGGCATAGGCCTGGACCTCGACCAGGGCGACCGGCCCGTGGGCCAGCGTGCCGTCGGCATGGAAGATCGAATCGTGGCTGTCCTTCCAACCCTGGTTGATCAGCCCGGTGTCGCGCATGCGGCCGTATTCGATGAAGCCGTCACCGTCGCGATCGCCCGATTCGTCCATCCAACCGAGTGCCGCCAGGATGTTCGGCCACAGCCGGCGCACGGTCTCGACATCGTCGGTGCGTTCGAGATAGGCGCCTGCCAGCATGACGAACAGCGGCGTGGAATCGACGCTGCCATAATAGTGACGGAACGGTACCTCGCCCAGCAGCGCCATCTCGCCCTGGCGCATCTCGTGCAGGATCTTGCCGGGTTCGGCGTCGGCTGCCTCATCGGTGGTCTCGGCCTGATGGCGCGCCAGGTGGCACAGCACACCGCGGGCAATGGCGGAATCGAGCCACAGCGTCTGCATGGCGGTGATCAGCGCGTCACGGCCGAACACCGTGCTGAACCACGGAATGCCGGCATAAGGATAGGGACCGTCCGGCGTGTCGGTGACCAGCATGTAAAGGTCGGAAATCGACCGGCGTATGGCCTCGTTGAACGTCGTGCTCGAGCTGGTGATCGTCGTGGCGCGCGCGGCGGCCGTGCGCAGGGTCCGCCGCGAGCGCCGCAGCGCCTGCAGGAAGCCAGGCCGTACCTGGTCCTGCGCGTTCTCCTCGGCGGCGCAATCGATCGTCAGGTCGATGTAGCGCGTCTCGCCGGGCTGCAGGACAAGATCGAACAGGGCGCCGTCGACGCTGAGCTTGTCGGGCGGCGTGGCAAAGCTCACCACCGTGCGCCGGGTCAGGCCGTCGAGGCCGGTATAGCCCAGCGTGACGGCGTTGCCGCTCACCGTGCCGGCATGGCGCAGCCCGTGGCGCTCGCGGCGCGTGCCGCGGACCTCGAACAGGTCGGCGAAATCGGCGGCGAACGACAGGCCGAGCCGCAGCCGTTGCGGCTCCCTGCCGTAGTGGCGCACCGCCAGCCGCTCGTGGCACGCCGCCTGCCACAAAAAGCGCATGCGGCGCAGATGCACCATGTCGTGTTCGAGGGCCAGGCGTCCCATCATGTCGTAGAGATCGGGATTGGTGAGATCGCAGGTCAGCATGGCGTTGTCGTCGCGCAGCGTGGAGCTGAGCAGCATCGGCCGCTGGCCGTCGAGCGTGATCAGAAGGTGGGAGAGGTAGCGCGTGTCGCGATGATAGAGGCCTTCCGGACTGCCGGGGCCGGCGACCGCGTCACCGTTGGGATCGAACACGCCGAAGCTGTCGCCATGCTTCAGGGTGCGCGTCCGGCGCTCCTGCAGCGAAGTGGCAGCCGGAATGAAGAACTGCGCCGTCGGCACGCCAGGGCCGGCGGGTGCAGGGGCGTGGGCCACTTCCCCGGCGTTCTTCATGCCTTGTTGTCCCTCATTCGGCGGCGCTGAGCTCGATGGGTTGGCGCGCGTCCGCGCGCTGCCGCAGCGGTGCGCCGCCTTCGAGCAGGCGGCGATAGATTGCAACATAGTCGCGGGCCATGCGCGCCGCGGTGAAGCGCTGGTCGAAGACCTCGCGGATGCGCCGGCGGTCGAGGTTGCCGATCAGGCTGACGGCCGACACCGCCTCCTCGACACTGTCGACCACGAAGCCGGTGACGCCGGGATCGACGACTTCGGGCACCGAGCCGCAGTTCCAGGCGATCACTGGCGTTCCGCAGGCCATCGCTTCGATCATCACAAGGCCGAACGGCTCGGCCCAGTCGATGGGAAACAGCAGCGCGGCGGCGTTGCCGAGGAATTCCGCCTTCTCGGCATCGCCGATCTCGCCGATATAGCGCACGTTGGCATGGCGGCGCAGCAGTGGTTCGATCTCCTTGCGCCAGTAGTCGCGGTCGACCTTGTCGATCTTGGCGGCGATGCGCAGCTCGCGGCCGCTGCGTGCGGCGATCTCGATGGCACGGTCGGGCCGTTTCTCGGGCGAGATGCGACCGAGGAAGGCGAGATAGTCGCCGCTTCGCGAGGCGAGCGGCTTCAGCAGGTTCTGCGGCAGGCCGTGATGGATGCGGCCCGCCCAGTTGACCGGCGGCATGGGCTTGCGCTGGTTGTCGGAGATCGACACCAGCGGCGCCTCGCTGAAGGTGCTGTAAAGCGGATGCATGTCCGCCAGATCGAGCCGGCCATGCAGGGTCGTCACCGTGCGCCAGGAGAAGTCGCGGATCACCGGATAGTGCAGCAGGTCGACGTGAAAGTGCAACACGTCGAACGACGAGGCGAGCCGGCGCACCTCGTCGAGCATGATCAGATGATAGGGGATCGGATCCTTGACGTCGCTCAGCCGCAGCGCCTGCGCGGTGCACGGCACCAGGCGGGCGCGGGTGAGCGAATCGCCACTGGCGAACAGCGTCACGTCGTGGCCCTGCTCGACCAGTTCCTCGGTAACGTAGGAGACAATGCGCTCGGTGCCGCCATAGAGCCGGGGCGGCACGCTTTCCATGAGAGGCGCGACTTGGGCAATCTTCATCGGGATCCCTCGCTCGGCATCCCGCCGGCCCAAGCCCGGGATACGCTGTAAATGTCGCAACGATCTCACTGGGCAATTGGTTGCGACGGCCGCTCACGGCGGGGATTTCACCGTGAATGGTATGTTGCCCTCGATGATCTTGACATCCTGCATGGTGCGTACCGTCCAATGCAGCATGTACGCGCCGGGCGGCAGGGTCGGTGCGCGGGCGAACAGCACATCGGGTGACGATTCCAGCCGCGGTTGCAGGTGCTCGACGAGCTGGCCGTCGCGCCAGATCGACAGCCGTGAATGGATATGGTCGATCGGCCGGTCGAAGCGCACGAAGAACTCGCTGCTCGGCTCGCCGATCACGGCCTTGGCCTTGGGCGCGGAGTCCAGGACCGAGACATCTTGTGCCCCGGCGGACGCCGAGAACACCATGGCGAACAGGCCGATCAGGGCCAGACGCCGGATTGAGAATTCCATGCAAGATAATTTCGCCAATCATGCAAGGAGTAAAGGGCGGAGAGTCACACGACCTTGACGGCGATGTCGTTCGACACGTCGACGGTCGAGCGATCGCCCGAGGCGCGCAGCATCACGGAGCCTTTGCCGCCGATCTTGGCATATTTCATCTTGCCCTCGAACCCGCCGTAACCCTCGATGCGACAGCCGTCGAGCAGCATGCTGCCGCCGTTGAGGAAGGCCTCGACCAGATAGGGCTGCGACTTGTAGGTGCTGGCGCGGCAGGCGAACAGGCGACCCTCGTTGGCGAGCTTGATGCCGCAGCCGCCGTTGTTCTCGAAGCCGCAGCCCATGGCCATGGAAAGGCCGCTGGTGGCGAGCAGCCCCGGCCCCTTGTTCTCGACGAAATAGGTCTGCGAGATGTTGAGGTCGCGCGGCTCCTGGTAGGGAAGCGAGCTTTGCGTCTCGATGCCGGCGTGGCCGTTCTTGCGCATCTGGCCGCCGAAGATGGCGATCGCCGAGACGATGCCGATGTCGCCGATCGATCCGTTGTTCTTGAAGGTCATGCCGTTGCGGCCGTTGTCGGCGCAGGTGACGGCATGGCATTCGCCCTCGAAGACGCTGCCGTCGAAGAACAGCCCGTCGCGCTGGAAGTGCTCGATGTCGAGGTTCATGAGCTTCCAGCTGTAGAGCCAGCTGTGGTTGGTGTGACACTCCAGGCCGATCGCGTCCTGCGCGGGACTGGCGGCGACGATCGTGCCGTTCATGATCTTCATGCCGCGCAGCGCGACGTTCCTGGCGCGTGCCGGAATGCGGATCGTGATGGCGCGTTCGCCTGCGTCATTGAAGTCGGCGATCAGCTTGGCGCCGTTGAGATCGAGCCCCGGCCCCAGCATGTTGGACGTGACCTCGATCACGATCGGCCGGCGCAGCCGCACATTGCCGCCGCGCCAGTCGAGCACGTCGCCGGCGGCGAACTTGGCGCGCAGCGCGTCCTCGAAGCCCGCCGCCTCGGTGTCCTTGCTCTGGGCGAGGGCAGGGGCTGCAGCGCCCGTGGCGCTCGCCGACGCTGCGGCGAGGAACCTCCGTCGGGTCGTAGGCATGGCCACAGTGTCCGCGCCGGCCGCCGCCGCGGCGAGTGATCGAGTTGTGGCTGGCGGACGAGCCGGCCGGGAACAAACCGGCGGACGGATCGTTCCCAAGCGTATGGCCCGTTTTCTCAGGTTCCTGGCCTGGACGGCCGGCGTTCTGGTGGTCCTGGTCGCCGTCGCGATCGGGACTGTGTATTTTTATGTCACGTCAGACGATTTCCGCGGCCGAATCGAGAGCCATGCCAGCGCCCTCTCGGGCCGCAAGACGACGATCGCCGACATCTCGGTCGACTGGGGCTTCACGCCGCACATCCAATTGAGCGGCGTTCAGTTCGCCAATGCCGAGTGGGCCAAGGAACCCCACATGCTCAAGGCCGAGCAGATCGATTTCGAGATCCGCCTGTGGCCTCTGCTGAAGGGCGACCTGGTGCTGCCCAGCCTGGTCCTGCGCAAGCCCGAAATCGTGATCGAGAAGGGCGACAAGGATCGGCTGAACTGGGAGCTGGGCGAAGCGCCGGCCGCCGCCGCGGCGGCCAAGGAGGCGGTCGAGCCCGACAACCGTTTCGAGACGCCGCTGATCGGCCGCCTTGAGGTCACCGAAGGCAAGCTCAGCTACCGCGATCCCACGCGCAAGCTCGAGCTCGACGGCACGGTCTCCACGGCGATCGGCCAGGCCGGCGAGCAGCCGCAGGCCGAGCTGCAGCTCAAGGGCAAGCTCGAGGGCCAGCCGCTCACACTGCGTTTCGTGGGCGGCTCACTCGTCATGCTGCGCGACACCGAGCAGCCTTATCCGCTCGATCTCGACGTCACCTTCGGCGCCACCAAGCTCAAGGCCAAGGGCACGGTGATGGATCCCTTCCAGTGGACCGGCGCCGACGTCCAGCTCTCGCTGTCGGGCCACGACCTCGCCGACATCTATCCGCTGCTCGGCATCCCCGGCCCGCCGACTCCGCCCTACAACATCAGCGGTAAGTTGCATCGCGAGTCCGGCGTCTGGAAATTCGTCCAGAGCAAGTGGCATGTCGGCGACAGCGACCTCGTCGGCGACGTGCTGGTCGACACGCGGCGCAAGCCCGGGCATCTCACCGCCAAGCTCGTCTCGCAGAAGCTGGTCTTCGCCGACCTGGCGCCATTGGTCGGTGCGCCGCCCGACAAGCCCGGCGGCAAGGTGTCGCCCCAGCAGCGCCAGACCCAGAAGCAGCTCGAGGCCACGGGCGATCTCTTCCCCAATGTGCCGCTCAAGGTCGAGAAGCTCCGGGCGATGAACATGGACGTCACGCTCGATGCCAAGCGGGTGCTCGCACCCGCCTACCTGCCGGTGCAGGCCTTGTCCTTCCGGGTCGTGGTGCAGGACGGCGTGGCGACGGCCAAGCCGCTCACCCTGATCCTGCTGGGCGACGGCCAGAGCGCGGGCGCGGGCAAGATCGCGGGCGAGCTGGTGGTCGACGCCAAGACCGACACGCCCAAGGTGCGCACCAGCCTGGTGCTGAGCGATATCGAGCTGCGCAACTTCTTCCGCGAGTCACGCTACTTCGATGCCACCTACGGCAAGGTGCAGGGTCGCGTCGTGCTGGCCGGCACCGGCCGCTCGCTTGCCCAGGTCATGGGCACGGCCGACGGGTATGTCGCGGCCGGTCTGGGCGGCGGCTCGGTCTCCAGCCTGATGGTGAGCCTGGCCGGCCTGCAGATCTTCGACGCGCTGATCCTCTACGTGACCGGCGACAACCGCATTCCCATCAAGTGCGCCATCGGGCGGCTGAACTTCAACCACGGCACCGTCACCTTCGACCGCACCCTGCTCGACACCCAGAAGTCGGTCCTGCGCGTGCAGGGCCAGGCTTCGCTGATCACCCAGGCGGTCAAGGCCGAGATCGACGCCGATGCCAAGCAGTTCGACCTTTTGGACCTGCATGGTGCAGTGGTCGTGCAGGGCAAGCTGCGCCAGCCGCAGATTTCGCTGGGCCGCGTCTTCCCGATCCCCACGCCGGTGATCGGCACCGCCAAGGACGTGCCCTGCGGGGCGGCGACACAGCAGTTGTTCTCCGGCCAGTAGCCAAGGCGGCCGCCGTCGGCGACGTTGGCTCAACCGCCGTCGCCGATGATCGAATAGGGCGCCCAGAATAGCGGATGGGCGTACGTGAAGAGCGTCTTGCCCTTGTCATCCTGGAACCCGGGACCGTCCATCAGCCCCAGCATCGCCTGGCGCAGGGCGTCGGCCCGGCTAAGCTTGGGGTCGGCGGCTTGCCGGCTGAACAGGTCGGTGACGAGGTCGCGCGCCGATTGCGAATGCACTGACCAGTTGGTCACCAGGATGGCGCGCGTTCCGGCATAGAAGAAAGCGCGGCCCAGCCCCGAGGCCGCTTCGGCGCCGGCGCCGTCGCCCGCCCCGGTGTTGCAGGCCGAGAGCACGACCCAGTCGGCATCGAGCTTCAGCCCGAGAATCTTCTCAAGCGTCAACAGTCCGTCGCCCGCGCCGCCCGTCACGGCAGGGGCACTGAGCGCCAGCGCCGGTTGATGCAGCCCGTCGAGCTCGCCGGCGACCAGACCGTGCGTGGCGAAAGCCACCACGCGGTACTTCATGAGATCGGCGTGCGTGACGTTTTCTTCACTGGCGGCCTTGCCGAGATTGAGCACCTTGCCGGCGTCCGCCTTCATCGCCTGCGCGACCGAGCGCAGCTCGTCGGCGGTGTCGGGCAGCGCCGGCAGCGACGCCAGCGTAGCGCTTGCCAAGCCGGACACCTGCGGCGCCGAGCGCCGCTCCAGCGGTATGCTTGCGGGTGCAGCAGCGGCAGGAGGCGCTGCTTTCTCCGCTTCAGCGGCTTGCTCGCGGTTGAACAGCGGATCGCCGAAGCCGATCAAGGGTTGGCGGCCAGCGGCAGCGGGCGGTAGGGCGCGCAGGGTGCGGAACGCCGCAGCCGATGGCGTGAGGCTGACCGCGTGGGTACGGGCCAGCCATGGCACGCCGCGATAGGCGGCAAAGGCGGCACCCGATTCCGTCGGCATCGCAACCGGCGTCACCGGCAGCACGCCGAGTGGCAGCAGGCCGAGGGCGCCGTTGGTCGCGACGACCAGGCTGCGCGCCGGACGCCATGTCGACTCCAGCGGCTTCAGCAGCAGCGTGTACAGCTCGTGCGCCAGGGCAAGGTCGAAGACCGGGATGTCCGACACCGACGTGGCGTTGGGTTCGAGTGCCTCGCGCAGCTTCCGGACCTTGGTGTCGATGTCGCTGGCCTTGGCGGCGATCATCGCGAAGCTCGCCGGGCCGGTCTTGGGGATCGCCCAGACGAAGCTTTTCTCGGCGCCGAAATAGAACGACAGGAAGGCCTCGTCCGGCTTCAGTGCGGCCCGCACCTGCTCGATCGTGGCGGGCTTGGGATCGATCAGGTCGGCGTAGGCCGGAAAACGCACGCCGATCTCGAGGCGCGCCTTGGCATGCTCGTCACGCAGTCGCGCAATGTCCTGGCGCAGCGTATCGACCGTGTTGTCGTCGCGCTGGCCGGGTGGCAGGGCGAGCACGTTGTTCAGCAAGCCTGCGCTGGCGCCGAACTGCTTGCGCAGATCCTGCTCGCGGCGCGCCAGCTCGGCGAGCGCGCTGTCTTGCGACACCACGCGTGCACTCGATGCGGCCAGCGCCGCGGCGACCGACCGGCCGCGCAGCGTGTCAGCGAGCGCGAAGGTCGCGCCGGGAAGGCTGGCTTGCTCAGCCGGCACGGCGCTGCGCGCCAGCAGCGCGATCTGCGCCTCGAAGATGCGCGCAGTCAGCCGCTGCCGACGGTTGGCGATGCCCGAGCCGTCCTCATCGCCGTCGTTCGACTGTGCTGCCAGCAACGGCACCGACCGGCGAAAGGCGGCGAGCGCCTCGGCATCGCGCCCAGCGAGCGCGAGGCCGATGCCGAGATTGCCCTCGCCCACGGCATACTCGAAATTGTCGGCGCCGCCACGCGCGCGCCGGCGCTCGACCTCGGCCGCCGCCGCCTCAAGCCCCTCCGCCATCCGGCCGACCGAGTACAACGTCAGGATGCGACCGATGTCCAGACGATAGCGGGCTGCACGGTTCGGGCTCCAGCCGGCGATGGCCCTTTCCTGGATGTCGTACATCTCCGCGGCCTCGGCCCACTTGCCCTGCAGGCGCAGCG
>DATGZZ010000126.1:0-6637 GCA_035296945.1 Reyranella sp. | reverse complement strand
CGCTGTTCGCCGCGCTGCCGGTCGACCAGCTCGTGTCCCGGATGCTGGTCGGATGAGCGTGATGGCCGACAACCGCCCCGGCGACTCCGAGTTGCACCGCCGCCAGCGCGGCAAGAACCTGGTCGTGGCCGGTTTCCTGGTGGTGCTGGTCGTGGTCTTCTTCGTGCTCACCATCGTGCGCATGGGGCCGCAGCAATGAGCGGCGACAAGAACGCCCGGCTGGCCTGGACGCTCGCGGCCGCGGTCGGCGGCATGCTGGCGCTCGCCTATGCGGCCTCGCCGCTCTACGACATGTTCTGCCGCGCCACCGGTTTCGGCGGCACGCCGCAGGTCGCCCAGGAAGGCGAGCGCCCGGTGCTCAGCCGCACCGTCAACGTGCGCTTCGATTCCAACGTCGATGCCAACCTGCCATGGCGCTTCACGCCGCTCGAGCGCGAGGTCAAGGTCAAGCTGGGCGAGGAGCGCCTGGTGCACTACCGGGTGACCAACGTCTCGCAGCGCCCGATCGTCGGCACCTCGACCTATAACGTCACGCCCGAGGCCTCGGGTCCGTGGTTCAACAAGCTGCAATGCTTCTGCTTCACCGAGCAGTTGCTGTTGCCCGGGCAGTCGATGGACATGCCCGTGGTGTTTTTCGTCGATCCGGAGATGGACAAGGATCGGCGCTACGACAACGTCCGCACCATCACGCTCTCGTACACTTTCTTCGAGGCCAAGACGGAGCGGGCGAAGACCTTGCTCGGCAGCGTTGCTGCCGACGCCACTGGAAAGGGTGGATGATCATGGCCGACGGCACTCCCAAGCATCCCTATCACCTGGTCGATCCCAGCCCGTGGCCGGCGCTGGGCGCGGTGGGTGCGCTCCTGCTGGCGGTCGGCGCGGCACTGGGCATGCATCCCGAGATGCTGGGCACCGGCGTCGCCAGCGTCGTCAAGGCGGTGCAGTGGTGGATCATCGCGCCCGGCCTGGTGCTGATCCTGGCGGTGATGTTCTGGTGGTGGAGCGACGTCATCGTCGAGTCGCGCAAGTACCACACCGCGGTGGTCCAGCTCGGCCTGCGCTACGGCATGATCCTGTTCATCGCCTCGGAGGTGTTGTTCTTCGCCGCCTTCTTCTGGGCCTTCTTCGACGCCTCGCTGTTCCCGAACTCGCCGGAGATGCCGGTGCGCGCCGAGGCCACGGGCGGCGTCTGGCCGCCCAAGGGCATCAGCATCATCGCGCCGTTCGACCTGCCGTTCATGAACACGCTGATCCTGCTGCTCTCGGGCACCACGGTGACCTGGGCGCATCACGCCATCCTCGAGGGCAACAAGCGCGACGCGGTGCGCGGGCTGACGCTGACGGTCATCCTGGGCATCTGCTTCACCGGCATCCAGGCCTACGAGTACCTGAACGCGCCGTTCAGCTTCCGTGAGAACATCTATTCCTCGACGTTCTTCATGGCGACCGGCTTCCACGGCTTCCACGTGCTGGTCGGCACGACCTTCCTGCTCGTCTGCCTGTTCCGCGCCATGGCCGGCCAGTTCAAGCCGACCCAGCATTTCGGCTTCGAGGCGGCCGCCTGGTACTGGCACTTCGTCGACGTGGTGTGGCTGTTCCTGTTCTTCTGCATCTACTGGTGGGGCTCGGGCAAGGCGCCGATCGCCCTGCACTGAGGGTCTGCCACAGACTATGTTTGAACCGCCGGGCGACCCCCGGCGGTTCGCCTTTGGAAGGACGCGCATGATCCGGCTCAGGCCAGCCTTATGGCCCACCCTCATCTCGCTGCCGATCTTCGTGGTCTCGCTGGGGCTCGGCGTCTGGCAGATGGAGCGCCGCGCCTGGAAGCAGGACATCCTGCATCGCATCGAGGTCAACCAGGCAGCCGCGCCGATCACCCTCGACGAGCTGCTGCGCGGCGATCCGCTGCGCCAGGAATACGGCCGCGTGAAGGTGGCGGGCACCTTCCTGAACGACAAGGAGTTCTACCTCGCCGCCCGCAACCTCAAGAACAAGGTCGGCCTGCAGGTCGTCACACCGCTTCGCACCGACGATGGCCGCATCGTGCTGTTCAACCGCGGCTGGGTCCCGCAGGAGCAAAAGGATCCGGCCAAGCGCGCGCAGGGCCAGGTCGCGGGGCGCCTCGATCTCACCGGCATCGTGCGGCGCAACCAGGAACGCCGCCAGTTCGCGCCCGAGAACGTGCCCGACAAGAACGTCTGGTTCCATGTCGACGTGCCGCTGATGCGCGGCATGGCGGGCGGCAGGCCTGACCCCAAGCTCGACACCTTCTTCCTCGACGCCGATGCCGCGCCCAATCCGGGCGGCCTGCCGATCGGTGGCCAGACGCGTCTCGACATCCCCAACGACCATCTGCAGTACGCCATCACCTGGTTCCTGCTCGCCCTGGCGCTGGCCGGCGTCTATCTCGCCTATCACTGGGAGAACGGCCGGCTCACCGTCGCCGGCCGCACCAAGGTCGAGCCCACGGACGCGCGATGATCGCCAACGATCCCTATGTCGAGCTCGAACGCCGCTTCGCCCGACTGAGCGCCGTCAATCGCGCCAGCGCGATCCTGAACTGGGACCGTTCGACCATGATGCCGCCGGGCGCCAGCGAGGACCGCGCCGATCAGCTCGCTACCCTGGGCGTGATCGCCCACGGGCTGATCGCGGCCCCCGACATGCCCGAGCTGCTGTCGCGGGCGGAGGAGGGGGCGGCGGGCCTCGATCGCTGGCGTGCCGCCAACCTGCGCGAGATGCGGCGGCTCTGGGTCCACGAAAGCGCGCTGCCGGCCGACCTGGTCGAGGCGCGCACCCGCGCCAGCTCGGCCTGCGAGATGGTCTGGCGCGAGGCCAAGAAGAACGCCGACTTCAAGTCGTTGCTGCCGACGCTCGGCGAGGTGTTGGCCGTGATGCGCCGCGTCGGCGAGGCCAAGGCCGCCGCGCTCGGCACCTCGCTGTACGACGCGCTGCTCGACGAGTTCGAGCCGGGCGGCCGCGCGGCGCGCATCGATGAGCTGTTCGGCGAGCTGCGCGCCTTCCTGCCCGACCTTTTAGGCCGCGTCCTGGAGCGCCAGGCCAGCGCCGGCAAGCCGCTCGAGCTCGACGGACCGTTTCCGGTCGACCAGCAGCGCAAGCTGGGCGAGGAGCTGATCCGCCTGATCGGTTTCGACTTCATGCACGGCCGGCTCGACGTCTCGGCGCATCCCTTCACCGGTGGCACGGCCGACGACGTGCGCATCACCACGCGCTATGACGAAGCCGACTTCGCGCGCGCCCTGATGGGCACCCTGCACGAGACCGGCCATGGGCTGTACGAGGCCGGGCTGCCGCGCGACTGGCGCCGCCAGCCGGTCGGCCATGCGCGCGGCATGGCGCTGCACGAGAGCCAGTCGCTGCTGATGGAGATGCAGGCCTGCCGCAGCGACGCCTTCCTCGAGTTCGCGGCACCCCGCATGCGCGCGGCCTTCGGCAAGGACGGACCGGCCTGGACGGCGGACAACCTCCATCGCCTCTACACGCGCGTGGCGCCGGGCTACATCCGCGTCGACGCGGACGAGGTCACCTATCCGCTGCACATCATGCTGCGCTACCGGCTGGAGCGGGCGATGTTGGCTGGCGACCTCAAGCTCGCCGACCTGCCTGGCGCCTGGAACGAGGGCATGCGCAAGCTTTTGGGCATCGTGCCGCCCGACGACGCCCTGGGCTGCCTGCAGGACATCCATTGGCCGGATGGCGGCTGGGGTTACTTCCCGACCTATACGCTGGGGGCGCTGGCCGCGGCCCAGCTCTTCGCCGCTGCCCGGCAGGCCAGTCCCGGACTTTTGGCCGCCATCGGCAAGGGCGATTTTACCCCTCTGCTGGCTTGGCTGCGCGCCAACGTGCACGGTAAGGGCTCGCTGGAGAGCACCGACCAAGTCCTGATCGAGGCCACCGGCGACCGCCTTGGGACGGCCGCGTTCAAGGCCCATCTGGAAACCCGTTACCTGTCGGCGTAAGAGGAAGCCATGCTGGATCTCCGCCCCAACTGCGAATGCTGCGACAAGGACCTGGCCAACGGCGCGCCCGATGCCCTGATCTGCACCTACGAGTGCACGTTCTGTGCGGATTGCGCCCGAACTCGGCTGGGCGGTCTTTGCCCCAATTGCGGCGGTGACCTCGTGAAGCGCCCGACGCGTCCGGCGCGGATGCTGGAGAAACACCCCGCTTCGACCAAGAGGGTCCGCAAGGATCATGCAGCCTGTCGCCAGGTTGCCTAGTCGGAGTCTTTCTTTGCGTTACATCAGCACGCGCCACGGCTCGCAGGGAAATCCTGAGCCGCTTGGCTTCGAGGACGTCATGCTCGCGGGCCTCGCCCGCGACGGCGGCCTCTACCTGCCAGCCGAATGGCCGCACTTCTCCAAGCCCGAGATCGCTGCCTTCAAAGGCCAGCCCTACGGCGAGGTCGCCTACCGGGTGATGCGCCCGTTCGTCGGCGATGCCTTCGACGAGGCGACTTTCCGTCGCCTGATCGGCGAGGCCTACGCCACGTTCGAGACGCCGGAGGTCGCGCCCGTCAAGGCCCTGGGCGACAGCGGATTGCATCTGCTGGAACTGTTCCACGGCCCCACGCTCGCCTTCAAGGACGTGGCGCTGCAGCTCTTGGGCCGCATGCTCGACCACACCCTGACGGCCCGCCGCCAGCACGCCACCATCGTCGGCGCCACCTCGGGCGACACCGGCTCGGCCGCCATCGAGGCGGTGCGCGACCGCAAGACCATCGACGTCTTCATGCTGTTTCCGCGCGGCCGCGTCAGCGAAGTTCAGCGCCGCCAGATGACGACGGTGCTGGCGCCCAACGTGCACAACGTCGCCATCGAGGGCACGTTCGACGACTGCCAGGACCTCGCCAAGGCGTGCTTCAACGATCTCGCCTTCCGCGACCGTCATGCGCTGACGGCGGTGAACTCGATCAACTTCGCCCGCGTGATGGCGCAGATCGTCTATTACTTCTGGGCGGCGGTGAAGCTCGGCGCGCCGGAGCGCCCCGTGGCGTTCACCGTGCCGACGGGCAACTTCGGCAACGTCTATGCGGGCTACGCGGCGCGTCAGATGGGGTTGCCGATCTCGCACTTCGTCGTGGCGACCAACAGCAACGACATCCTGGCGCGTTTCTTCGAGGCGGGCGCCATGACCATGACCGACGTCGTGCCGACCTACAGCCCCAGCATGGATATCCAGATTTCCAGCAACTTCGAGCGCCTGCTGTTCGACCTCTACGGCCGCGACGGCAAGGCGCTGGCCGAGGCGATGGCGGGCTTCAGGAGCAGCGGCACGCTCAAGGTCGGCGCCAATGCGCTGGGCGGCGTGCGCGAGCTGTTCGATGCCGGCCGTCTCGGCGACGAGGGCACGCTCGAGGCCATCGTCGACTGCCGCAAGCGCTTCGGCGTGACGCTCGATACCCATAGCGCGGTGGGCTATGCCGTGGCCCAGCAGCATCGGCGCGACGCCAAGGTGCCGATGATCGTGCTGTCGACGGCGCATCCCGCCAAGTTCCCGGATGCGGTGCAGAAGGCGCTGGGCGAACGGCCGGCGCTGCCAACCCGGCTCGCCGACCTGATGGACCGCACCGAGCGCGTCGACGGACTGCCCAACGACGTGGTCGCGCTGACGGGCCTGATCGACGAGCGCATGGCGGCGCTGCGGCAACCTCGTGCGGCAAGGCGATAGGACAACGATGAGCAACGTCAAGGTCACCACCCTCTCCAACGGCCTGCGCGTGGCGGTCGACGCCATGCCCGAGGTCGAATCGGCGACCCTCGGCATCTGGGTTGCCTGCGGCACGCGCCACGAATCGGCCGAGCTCAACGGCATGGCGCACATGCTCGAGCACATGGCGTTCAAGGGCACGCGCACGCGCTCGGCCCGCGCCATCGCCGAGGAGATCGAGAATGTCGGCGGCAGCCTGAACGCCTACACCGGCCGCGAGATCACGGCCTACCACGCCTCGGTGCTGAAGGAGGACGTGGCGCTCGGTGTCGAGATGGTGGCCGACATCCTGCGCAACTCGGTGTTCGATCCCGATGAGCTGCAGCGCGAGCGCGGCGTCATCCTGCAGGAGATCGGCCAGGCGCTCGACACGCCCGACGACCTGGTGTTCGACCAGTTCCAGCTCACCGCCTTTCCCGGCCAGCCGCTCGGCCGGCCGGTGCTGGGCACCGCCGAAACGGTCGAGGCGATCGGCCGCGACGATCTTTTCGCGTTCCTGGCCCGTCACTACACCGCGTCCAACATGGTCCTGTCGGCGGCCGGACGCGTGGAGAACAACCAGATCGTCGATCTCGCCGAAAAATACTTCGGCTCGGTGCCGCGCACGCCCGCCAACGCCGAGGCACCGGTGCCGCTCGCCTATGTCGGCGGCGACGGCCGCGAATCACGCGTCCTCGAACAGGCGCATCTGGTGCTGGGCTGCCAGGGCATCGGCTATCGCGATCCCGACTACTTCGCGCTCGCCATCTATTCGACCCTGTTCGGTGGCGGCATGTCCTCACGCCTGTTCCAGCGCATCCGCGAGGAGCGCGGCCTGGTCTACGGCATCCACTGCTTCAACACCGCCTATGCCGACGGCGGCCTGTTCGGCATCTATGCCGGCACCGGCGAGGACGATCTCGCCGAG
>DATGZZ010000125.1:0-6810 GCA_035296945.1 Reyranella sp. | reverse complement strand
AACATCTTCCGCATCGGCACGGCGCTGCAGGATCAGGGCTTCTGGATCCTGAACGACATCGTCTGGCGCAAATCGAACCCGATGCCGAACTTCAAGGGCAAGCGCTTCACCAACGCGCACGAGACCCTGATCTGGGCGGCGTCCGGACCGCGCAAGCGTTACACCTTCAATTACGATTCCATGAAGGAGCTGAACGAGGGCATTCAGATGCGCTCCGACTGGCTCCTGCCGCTGTGCACCGGCGGCGAGCGGCTGAAGGGCGAGGACGGCAAGAAGGCGCATCCGACGCAGAAGCCCGAGGCGCTGCTGTTCCGCTGCCTGATGGCGGCGTCCAATCCGGGCGACGTCATCCTCGACCCGTTCTTCGGCACCGGCACGACGGGCGCGGTGGCGCGGCGACTTGGCCGGCGCTTCATCGGCCTCGAACGCGATCCCGACTATGCCGCCATCGCGCGCAAGCGCATTGCCGAGATCGAGCCGCTGGCCGGCGAGGACGTCACGCCCAAGCTTGCCAAGCGCGCCGAGCCGCGCATCCCGTTCGGCGTGCTGATCGAGGCGGGCCTGCTGCAGCCCGGCACGATGCTCAGCGATCAGAGCGGCCGCCTGCATGCGCGCGTGCGCGCCGACGGCACCTTGTCGGCCGCCAACGCGCTTGGCCAGCATCGCGGCTCGATCCATCAGGTCGGCGCGGCGGTGCAGGGCGCCCCCGCCTGCAACGGCTGGACCTTCTGGCACTTCGAGCAGGAAGGCGCGCGCCTGCCGATCGATCACCTTCGCCAGCAGGTGCGCGCGGGACTTTAGCTGCAACGCCCATCCGGGTGTCGCGTTCGCCCTGCATGAGGTTCGCCGTATTCCTGCGCGGCTTTGCCGGCTGTGCAGCCGCTCTGTCGGCAGGCCTTGCCACGCCAGCCGTCGCGCAGACTTATGAGACGCTCTACAGGGCGTGCTACTCCAGCGGTCTGCCCGAGCGGGTGATCGCGAGTTGCTCCGTCCTGATCAGCCGGCGCCTGGCCGTCGGGCAGGATCTCGCCACCGCGTTCAAGAACCGCGGCAACGCCTACGACGACAAGGGCGACCATGTCCGCGCCATGGCGGATTTCGGCGCGGCGCTGGCGATCAATGCCGAGGATGCCGATGCCTTCAACAGTCGCGGCACCACCTACACGGCGCTCGGCCAGTATGACCGCGCCATTGTCGACTTCGACCAGGCCGTGACGCTCAACCCCGGCAGTCCCATGGCGTTCAGCAACCGCTGTTTCGCCAAGGCGTTGGTGGGCCAGCTCGAGGCCGGCTTGGCCGACTGCAACGAATCCCTGCGCCTCAGGTCCGACAATCCCGGCGCGCTCGCAGCACGCGCTTTCGTCCACCTGAAGTCACGCCGCGCCGACGATGCCATCGCCGATTACAATGCCGAGCTGCACCGGCGCCCCGAGGATGCCTATTCCCTCTTCGGCAGGGGCCTGGCGCGCTACGTGAAAGGCGACCAGCCGGGCGGTGAGCGCGACATCGCGGCCGCTCGGGCGACGAAGCCGGACATCGACGGTTACATGGCGAAGCTGGGACTGCACCTGCAGGACTTTCAATAGCCGAAGTCTTAGGCCAACCGGCCGAATTGCCGGCGGACTCGCCGCGCTGCACACTGCCCGCATGCCGCTGCACATGGACATTTCCCCGCTTCATCGCCTGGTGGTGATCGTGGCGCGCGGCCACATCGCCGCCGAGGAGATCGCCGCCACTACACGGCAACTCGTCGAGGCCAAGGTGCCGGCCTATGCCAAGATCATCGACGTTTCCCAGGCCACCTCGGCGCTGACGCGCGAGCAGGTGCAGAAGGTGGCCGACCTGCTGCGCGGCGCGCCCGGCGATACGTCGCGTGGCCCGGTGGCGTTCGTCATCAACCCCGACCGCATCGGCTTCGCCAACGTGTTCGCCGACGTCACCCAGGGCGAACGTCCCATCCAGTTGTTCCGCAGCCTGCACGAGGCGCGAGTGTGGCTCGAACACAGCCGACAGGATCCCGGGCGCCGTACTGGCTGAGTGACGCGCCCGTCCGCTAGCCCGCGGGCTCAGCGAGCGGCTTGTCCTGAACCAGATTATGGCCGGTGTAGCTGCGCGTATGCGCCGGCGGCAGATGCCCGTCGGCGAACTGTCGCGTCAGCTCTTCCTTGCGTGCCGTCAGCTGCTCGGCCAGGGCGTCCATGTCGAGGCCGGCTGCCTTGGCCTGCGCCAGTAGTCCTTCCGAGCGCTTCTCCTCTTCCTTGACGTGATGCTTGATCATCTCCGACAGCACGGTGACCTTGGCCTCGAAGAAGCGGCCGTTGATGTTCGACATGATCTCGGAGATCAGCACCTTGGCGCCGTCATGCTCGACATAGGCTTCGTCCAGGACGTCCTCGTCCTCGATCTTGCCCTGGCACGCCGGGTAGAAGATTTCTTCCTCGATCATGGCGTGGATCGTGAGTTCGGTGCAGATCTCGCGGGCGAGCGCCTTCTTGCGATCCTCATCGCGGGCCTTCTCGAAACTGGCGAACAGCCCTTCCACCTTGCGATGGTCTTCCTTGATCAGGGCCACGGCATCGGGCTTCGTGCGGCGGGGCATGCAATACCTCCCTGGGTTGGACTGCCACGGAACGACGCCGCCAGACGGGAGTTCCCTCGGGCCGGTTGATTGGCCTATGCAATGGCTCCGCACCCATGCAATAGCTCCGCCCGCGCCGGGCCATGGCTGGCGATCCACGGGGGAGATGCAGACCATGTCCGACCTCCACTCGCCGGCGGTCCTGATCGTGGGCGCCGGGCCGGCCGGGCTGTTCGCGGCCTGTGAACTTGTTCGCCACGGCATCAAGCCGCGCATCGTGGAGCGCAGGTCGGGGCCGCACCACGAGGCTCGCGGCACCGCTCTTCAGCCGGCGGTGCTGGCGAGCCTCGAGCGGGCCGGCCTGATCGAGCCGTTCCTCAGCGCCGGCGTGCGCATCAGATACATCCAATTGCTGGGTCCAGGTTTGCGTGAGATCGCCAGCGATGACTTCGCCGAGGCCGGCTGCGCTTATGGATTCCAGTGCAGCCTTCCGCAATGGCGCACCGAGACGATCCTGCGCAAGCGTCTGCAGAGCCTGGGCCTCGAAATCGAATTCGGCACCGAAGTGAAATCGATCGAAGATCATCCGGACGGCATGCGCGTGACGCTCGAGACCGGTGGTCGCAGCGAGACCGTTATGATGGCTTACGTGCTGGGCGCCGGCGGTGGCCACAGCGTAACCCGCCATTCGATGCAGGAGCATCTCGCCGGAGAGACCTACGACGGTCGCTACTGGGTCGCCGATGCGAAGGTTCGCCTGTCCTGCCCGCCGCAGTGTGGCCGGCTGATCGTCGGACCGACCGGCTTCGTCCTGCTCTCACCCTTGCCTGACGAGCGCTGGCTGATCTTCGTCAACCGCGACGAGGCCGACACCGACCAGACGCTTCCGACGGCAGCCGAGCTCGGTGCGTTGCTCGACCGCCGGACCGGCGTCGAGGTGGGGGTAGCCGATCTCCACTGGGTGTCTGCCTTCAAGATGCACAAGCGCGTCGTCGAGCGCCTGAGCGATGGGCGGCGGTTCCTGTTGGGCGATGCTGCCCATCTCTCCAGTCCGCTGGGCGGGGAGGGGCTGAACGCAGCCCTGATGGACGCCGCCGACATCGCCTGGAAGCTTTCCCTCGTCGTGCGCGGCGCGGCAAGGCCGTCGCTGCTCGACAGCTACGCGATCGAGCGCGGCCTCGCCGACCGCCATGTGCTGGCGGTCTCGGATGAGGTCCATGGCCTCGTCATGGGACTTGTCGGCACATGCAAGGCCGGTGGTCTGCCCAGCATGCCGGAGGCAGACCCGGTGGACGCCATGGCGGCAAGGCGCAAGCGGCTGATGCTCGATGTGTCGTATGCGGGAAGCGCCCTGGTCGGCCACGCCGGCGCAGTCGCCAATGGGCCGTCCCCGGGAGAGCGCTTCCCCGCCTGCCACCGGCTGCGCGGCGTGGGACACCATTTGATCGTGTTCGGCGAGGCGTCGCGCCTGGACCATGTCCGCGCACGCTGGGGCCGGCTCGTATCGATCGTCGATGCTTCAGGCGGAGACTTCGATGCGGCCGAGGCCGGCGTGCCCGAGGGTGGCGCCATCCTGGTGCGTCCGGACGGCTTCATCGGTTTCCGCGCCGTGCCCGCCGATCAGGCGACGATGGCGGCGCTCGATGCTCATCTCGCGACCTATCTCGTGCCCAATGCCGGCGCGCATCGTGACGACGCGGCCGGCCCGGTTGCCCGATTGGATGCTTGCCAGGGGCTGTAACCGGCGGCACCACTTCCAGCGTGCCCAGCGGCGTCAGGCCACGAGCCGCGCTCTCAGCCTCAGATACTCCTCGTCGGAGATCGATTTCTCCGGGCGTGAGGTGCCCGTATTCCCGACAGTTGTCAGTAGTGGTGTATCGACGCACACTCGCAAGGCGAGTACAGCCGCGATGTGTGAAAAACGGCGTCGACAGGAGGCTGACACGATGAACCGGTTCTCGATCGATCGTCGGACGGGCGTGTTGTTGGTGAAGTTCGCGGGCGCGGTGACGATCGACAGGCTGAGGGCATTTGACGACGAAGTGAAGGCCCTCGTCGCCGCCGAAGGCCCGATGCCGGCCACTATCGACTTCACGGAGGTGAGTTCCGTGGACGTCGAGACAACGGCCGTCGTCGATCGTGGCAACAGTCGACGCGAGATGGCGGGACAGCCAAGGGTCTTCGTGAGCACCAATCCCTTGCTCTTTGGCCTGCTGCGCCTCTACGGCGCGTACCAGGAGCCATCGACGAGAAAGCCCCGCTGGTCGTGACGTCGCTCGCGGCGGCGTTCGACGCCCTTTCCGTTGTCGATCCGAAATTCGAGCCGGTTACGATCCCTTCCCGGCCGTCGGCGGGAACGGATTCGATCTGACCTTGCTGCTGTTTCAGCGCCAAGAGCGGACCTTCCCTGAATCTGCAGACTGTCCGCATTTGCGAGGCCGTCGCAGGATGCCGCTTGGCCTCGCAAGTAGGCGGTCCCTGGCGCGCTCCGTGCTAGGATGACTGCACCAAAAGGAGGAGCGCGCCGCGTGTGGAGGCTCGGCGGGGGGAGCACGTTGAACCCGAGCGTGATGAGATGACGGAGCGCGCACGCCGAGCGCCGGCCAGGCGCGGGCTCAGCATTGCCCTGCTGCTGTTCCTGTTCGGCGCCAGCCTGGTGGTGCCGGCGCTGGCCTTCACCGCCGTCCTGCTCGATCGCAACTGGCAGGCGCAGGAAGGTGAAATCCGGCGACGCCTGGAACAGCTCGTCGGCGATCTCGCCCACGACGTCGATCGCGAACTTACCCTGCTGCTTGCTCATCTGGGCGCTCTCGCCGCCTCGCCTGACGTTGCCGCCGGCGATTGGGCAGCAGTGCACACCAAGGCCAGCGCCAGCCTGAAGCCGCTGGGCATCGAAGTCTTGTTCCGCGACGCCGACGGCCAGCAAGTGATGAACACGCGGGTAGCTTGGGGTACGCCGCTGCCGCGAACGGAACAACCGGCGATCGACTCGGCGGTGCGAGCGAGCCTCAGGCCCCATGTCTCGGACATGGTCGCCGGCCGTATTGCCGGCCGACAGGTCATCACCCTCACGGTCCCCGTGACCGGCGGGGAGGGCAGGCTGGTCGGCTTCCTGCACATGTCGCTCGATCCCGAGCGGTTCCTGACCACGATGGAAGGGCAGAACCTCCCAGCCGAGTGGAATACCGGCCTCAGCGACCGCACCGGCACGATCATCGCGCGGCTGCGCCGCCACAGCGACTTCGTGGGTCGAAAGCTTCCCGACGAGCTGCGCGCGCAGAGCTTGCAACGCACGAGCGCCTTCAGCACCGTCAACGTCGAAGGCGTGCAGACCCTGCGCGCCGCCAAGATCTCGCCGCTGACCGGCTGGCTCTTCTCCGCCAACGTGCCGATGTCCGTGGTGCATGCGGCCTCAGCCAAGGACGGCCAATGGATCGTCGGGCTGGGCGGCGGACTGCTGCTGCTGGCGCTGCTGCTCGCCGTCGCCGTCGGGCGGCTGGTCGCCCGGCCGATCGCGGTCATCGCCGAGCACGCGGCCATGGTGGCGCAGGAACGCGTGCCGCCGCCGCTGGAGTCGCCGGTGCGCGAGGCCAACGAGGTGGCGTCCGTCCTGCGCTATGCCGCCCGACAGTTGCAGGAGCGGTCACAGGCTTTGCGCGGCACGCTGGAACGGTTCGCCGTCGCCCTGCGCGGCGCCGACATCGTCGTCTACGCCCGGGATCGCGAGCAGCGCGTGACCTGGATCAGCGAGACCGCGCGCCGCGGCGAAACGGTCGTCGGTGAACGCGGCAACGAGGTCCTGCCGCCCGCTGCGTCCGCCGAGGCCGCAGCGCTGGAGCAACGGGCGCTGGCAACTGGCGAGCCGCAGGAAGGCGAGGTCCAACACGGAACGGGCGATGCCGCCCGCCATTACCGGCTGCACATCGAGCCGGTGCGCGACGCCGGCGGCCAAGTGACGGGGCTGCTGGGCGTGTCTTCGGAGATCACTGCGCTCAAGCAATCGGAACGGCGCAACGCCTTGCTGGCGCGCGAGATCGCGCATCGCGCCAAGAACCTGCTGACGGTCGTGCAGGCGATCGCTTCGGAGACCGGGCGTTCGGCTGCGAGCATGAGCGATTTCAACGAGCGCTTCGTCGCGCGTATACGGGCGCTGGCCAGGCTGCAGGAGGTCGCGATCGGTGGAACCGCGGGCGATGCCCTTTTGCGCGAGCTGGTGCAGGCGCAGCTGGAGG
>DATGZZ010000124.1:0-3444 GCA_035296945.1 Reyranella sp. | reverse complement strand
GCGGGGTTGCGCAGCACGGCGCGGGCGATGGCGATGCGCTGACGCTGCCCGCCCGACAGCCGCACGCCGCGCGCGCCGAGATCGGTGGCGAAGCCCTGCGGCAGGGCCTCGATGAAGCTGAGGGCCGAGGCCGTCTCGGCGGCGGCGCGCACCTCGGCGTCGCTGGCGTCCGGCCGGCCGTAGCGGATGTTCTCGGCCACCGAGGCGGTGAACAGCACCGGCTCCTGCGGCACGATCGCGAGCGCGCTGCGCAGGTCGGCGAAGCGCAGGTCGCGGATGTCGACGCCGTCGACGCGGATCGTTCCCGCTTCAGGATCGTAGAAGCGCAGCAGCAAGTTGAAGACGGTGGTCTTGCCCGCCCCTGAGGGGCCGACAATCGCCACCGTTTCGCCCGGCGCGACAGTGAGATCGAAGCGGTCGAGCGCGAGCTGCTCCAGCCGCGTCGGGTAGCGGAACGACACATCCTCGAAGTGCACGCCGCCGAGCAGCGGCGTGGGCAGAGGCTTTGGGTTCGCGGCCTCGAGGATGGCGGGCGGCTCGGCGCTGAGCTCGGCCAGGCGCTCGGCGGCGCCGGCGGCGCGCTGCAGATCGCCGATGGTCTCGCTGATGGCGCCGCCCGAGCTTGCCACCAGCACCGCGTAGAAGACGAAGGCCGTGAGGTCGCCGGCGCTGATCTGGCCGGTCAGCACGTCGTGGCCACCCATCCACAGCAGGAAGCCCACGGCGGCGAAGACGATGAAGATCACCAGCGTGGTCATGATGGCGCGCTGGGCGACGCGGCGGCGGGCCGCGTCGAAGGCGCGCTCGGTGGCCTCGCCGAAGCGCTGGGTGGCGCGCTCCTCCTGGGCGAAGGCCTGGACGGTGCGGACGGCGTCGAGCGTCTCGCCGCCTTCAGAGACCATGTCGGCCATCCGCGCCTGCGCCTCGCGCGACAGTCGGCGGACCTTGCGGCCGAACAGGATGATGGGCGCCACCACCAGTGGCACCACCGCCAGCACCAGCAGGGCGAGCTTGGGATTGGTCACCACCAGCATGGCGACGCCGCCCACGCACATCAGCGAATTCCTGATCGCCACGGAGACCGACGAGCCGATCACCTGCTCGATCAGCTGGGCGTCGGCTGAGATGCGGCTCATGACGTCGCCCGAGCGCTTGATCTCGAACCAGGCCGGACCCAGCCGCACGACATGGGCGAACAGGTCGCGGCGCAGGTCTCCCACCACGCGCTCGCCCAGCCACGAGACAAGGTAGAAGCGCGCGCCCGAGGCGATCGCCAGCACCACGGCCACGGCGATCAGCGAGGCCAGGGCATAGTTCAGGACGTCGGGCCGGCCCTGGGCAAAACCGCGGTCGATCAGGGCGCGCAGGCAGGCGCCGAAGGCCAGAACGGTGCCGGCGGCGATCAGCAGGGAAAAGGCAGCCAGGATGGCGCGGCCGCGATAGGGCCGCAGGTACGGTCCGAGGAATCTCAGGCCGGCAAACCGGTTCATTGCCGCCGCCAGTCCAGCGACACACCCAGCTCGGCCGACAAATGGGTGAGGAGGTCGGGGCCGCCGCGGGTGTCCTTCCACTGGCCCGAGGCGCTGTCAAAAGCGTAGTGCCGGGCCCCGCTTTGAGGCGAGCTCAGCCAAATCTGCCGGGTTGGTGCATGTTTGTTCACGACCCAGGTCCCGTCATCCCCATCGACGGTCAGGATGCCGCCCTGCAGCTCGGCATCGGCATGGGCGCCGATGCCCTCCTCGAGGGCGGCAAGCAGGCTGTCGGCAAGGCTTTCGAAGGCTGATTGGCTCATCGGCTCGGCCGGTCTACAGGCCCGTTTGGTCGCGGACAACAGCGATATTGCCTTCAGAATCAAGCTCCTCTCCCCCGCTAGGGGGAGAGGTTGGGAGTGGGGGTTGCGCACAGCCTTCGAAGCCCCCTCTCCTAGCCTCTCCCCCTAGCGGGGGAGAGGAACTTGAACTGAAACTTGGACAGTGCCGCATAGGCTTGTCCTCGTCCCTCCCCGCCTGTATACCCGCCGCCTTATTGCGCCGGCCGGTCGGCAATCGGCCCCCATGCGCTGGAGAGAGTTCCATGAAAGAGAAGACCCACCCCGACTACCACAAGATCATCGTCACGATGACGGACGGCACGTCGTTCGAGACGAAGTCGACTTGGGGCAAGGAAGGCGCCACGCTGCGCCTAGACATCGATCCCAAGACCCACCCGGCGTGGACCGGCGTGCGCCAGTCCGTCGATCGCGGCGGCCGCGTGCAGCGCTTCAAAGACCGTTTCGGCATGACCGGCTCGGCCGAAGGCGGCGTCGGCGCGGGCACCAAGTCGAGCGGCGCCAAGCCGGAAGCGACCCCAGCTAAGGGCGCAGCCAAGAAGAAGTAAGGCCGGGCTTCTCCGAAGCCTCTGCTACACTCCGTTTCCTGTTTTTGGGGAGACGGTGTGGTGAAGTCGTCCATTCGAGTCGTCTGTGCGCACGATTGTCCCGACATGTGCTCGCTCATCGCCCATGTCGAGGACGGCAAGATCGTGCGCGTGCAGGGCGATCCCGACCATCCGTACACGGCGGGGTTCGCCTGCGGAAAGGTAAACCGCGACGCCGACCTGGTTAACTCCCCCGAGCGCATCAAGACACCGCTGAAGCGCAGCGGTCCCAAGGGATCGGGGCAGTTCACACCGATCACCTGGGACCAGGCGCTCGACGAGATCACGGCCAGGTGGAAGGCGATCATCGCCGAGAGCGGTCCCCTCGCCCTGCTGGGCTACGCCTACTCCGCCCATCAGGGCCTGATGAACCGCGGCCTGGTGAACGGCCTGTTCCATGCCCTGGGCGCCTCGCGCCTGCAGGCCGGCACGGTCTGCGACACGTGCTGCGAGACGGCGTGGGAAATGACCGTCGGCCCCGTCGGCGGCGCCGATCCCGAGGATGTCGTCCATTCCGACCTGGTGATCTCGTGGGGCGCGGACCTCGCCGCCACCAACGTGCATTTCTGGGCGCTCGCCGAGGAGCAGAGGAAGAAGCGCGGCGTGCCGATCGTGGTGATCGATCCGCGCCGCACGCGCAGCGCCAAGGCGGCCGACCTCTATCTGCCGATCCGCATCGGCACCGACGCCGCGCTGGCACTCGGCATCATGCACATCCTGGTGCGCGACAAGCTCGCCGACCGCGACTACATCGCAAAGCACACGCTGGGCTTCGACAAGGTCGAGCGCGAGATCCTGCCGAAGTTCGGGCCGGTGCGCGTCGCCGAGATAACCGGCTTGGCCGTCGCCGACATCGAGAAGCTCGCGGCCCTGTTCGGCAAGGCCAAGGCCGCGATGATCCGGCTGGGCGAAGGCATGACGAGACTGACGCATGGCGGCCAGGCGCTGCGCACCGTGGCCCTGCTGCCGGGCGTATCGGGCCACTATGCCGTCCGGGGCGGTGGCGCGCTGCTGCTGACCGCGGCCTCG
>DATGZZ010000123.1:0-8409 GCA_035296945.1 Reyranella sp. | reverse complement strand
CGCCGAAGGCGTTGGTGAGCGCGGCCATGGCGCGCCAGCCGGTGCAGTGACCGGCGGCGACGATGTCGAGGTCGAAGCCTTTCAGCGCCTCGACCGTCTGCGGGATGACGCGCTCGTTGGTGCCCGAGAGGTGCAGGCCGCCCAGCACGCAATGCAGCTTCACGCCGGGGAAGCTCTCGCGCGCGTGCTCCAGCACGTTGATCACGCCGGCATGGCTGCAGGCGCTGAGCACGACCAGCCCTTTTCCGCGCACGTTCACCGCCACGAAGCGCTCGTCGATCAGAAGCTCGTCCGGCTCCCAGCCCTTGCCATCCGCCGTGCGGCGATGCTGGCCGGGCAGGCCGGTCTCGAACGGCGTGCGGCGCGGGATCTCGCCGCTCACGAACACGGTGTCGGCGATGATCTGCGGCTCGCGCGTGCAGACGACGCGGCCGCCCTGGGCGTCGAGATCGGCCAGCGAGGGAACGTCCTCCATCGGCCGGAAGGAGCCATCCGGCATCTTGACGGCGCGGCTGCGGAACATGTCGGGATGGACGTAGCAGCCGACACGCTTGCCGCCATTGCGGTCGAGGGTGAGCTGGAGCGCGCGCAGCATGGCGCCGGCGTGATCCCAATGTCCGTGGCTCAGCACCATGGCCTCGACCGGCCCGAGGTCGAGGCCGAGCCGCGACACGTTCTGCTCGAACACGCGATCCTCCGGCCCGGTGTCGAACAGCACCGAATGGCTGCGGCCGCCGCTCTTCACCGTGAGCAGGCAGGAGAGCCCGTGCGCGGCGCAGCACAGACAGCTGCCGCCCAGCACCCAGGCGCCGCCGCGGCGCCGTCCCAGGCCGCCCAGCTCGGTCTCGATGAAGGACGGCACCGACGACAGCGAATCGGTGACATTGTCGACGATGACCTGGATGTCGAGCGAATCGACGGCGGCAAGCGATGTCATGACGTTTTCCACTTCGGCTTACGCTTGGCGAGAAAGGCATCGACACCTTCGGCGAAGTCCGGCGTGCCGGCCAGCTCGACGACAGTCTTGAGCTCGTAGGCCATGCCGTCCCCGAAGGTCATGCCGCCGCCCAAGGTCACCGTGCGGCGGATGGCGGCGAGGGCGGCTGGCGACTTGGCGGCCAGCTCCTCGCCATAGGCCTGCACGCGGGCGCGCAGGTCGACCGGCTCGATCAGCTCATCCAAAAGGCCCCAGTTCAGCGCTTCCGCTGCCGCTACCAGGCTGCCGCCATAGAGATAGCGGAGAGCGCGCGGCCGGCCGATCAGGCGGGCCAGCGCCTGCGTGGTGGCGATCGGTGGGATGAAGCCGATGTTGATCTCGGGCTGGCCGAGCCGGGCGTCGGTCGCGGCAAAGCGCAGGTCGCAATGAAGCGTCATTTCCAGCCCACCGCCCACAGCCGTGCCGTTGATGGCGGCGAGCAGCGGCTTGGGCGAGCCGCGCAGCAGGCTCACGATCTCGTGGCAACGCTCGGCCCAGCGGCGCATGCCGTCCTGTCCAATGTCCTTGAAGACATGCAGGTCGGCGCCGGCGCTGAAATAGCGCGGGACGGCGCTTGCCAGCACCAGCACGCGCACCGCGGGATCGGCCAGCGCCGCGGCGATGGCGTCGTGGGTCTCATCGACCATCTCGCGGGTGAAGGCGTTGACGGGCGGGCGGTTGAACTCCACCCAGCCGACATTTCGGACGATCGACGCGCGGAGGCACTTGAGGCTTTGTGTCATAATGATCCCTGGTCGCGATGCCAGGGCGAGCATGGGCAGCAGGATAGATCCCCGCAACGTTTGGTTACTAAGCGGCCTGATAGGGCTTGCTGCTGTCGGCACCTATCTCTACGCGCACGATCCGTGGTCCGGCAGTCCGCCGCAGGATACCGGAATCGCGATGCCGGGCGTCGCCGTCTACGATAGCCATCGCAGGTTGGTCGACTATTCCGGCAAGACTGAAAAGCCGTGTCCGCCGCAGACGGCGCGCACCGCGATCATCCTGGCGCTCGGACAATCGAATATCGCCAACCATGCCGAGGCCAGGGTTGCCACTCGCCATCCAAAGACCGTCCTCAACTACTTCGACGGCAAGTGCTATGTCGCCGGTTCTCCGCTGCTGGGGGCAAGCGGCGACGGCGGCGAGTTCCTCACGCTGTTGGCCGACCGGCTGATCGATGACGACGTCTACCGCAGCGTCATCATTGTTCCCTCCGGAATCGGTGGCATGCCGATCGCCCCCTGGCAGCGAAACGGGCAGCTGAACGACATGCTCGTCCGTGCCCTCAAGGGGCTGCCGACCGGCTACAAGGGGACACAGGTCCTCTGGCAGCAGGGCGAGTCGGACTTCCTGTTGGCGACGCCCCCGGCCGACTACGTCGCCTCCTTCCGTTCGCTGGTCGACGTGTTGGCCGAGAACGGCGTCGATGCACCCGTCTACATCTCGATCTCGACGAAGTGCGGCGCGTGGACCGCTGACAATCCGATCGCCGTGGCGCAGCGCAGCCTGATCGATGGCAGGCGCGTGTTCCTCGGCGTCGACTCGGATGGCTTGCTGGAGACGAAGGATCGCTTCGACGACTGTCATCTGTCGGAAAGCGGACAGCGCAAGACGGCGGCTGCCTATGCCGAGGCGATCAAGCGATCGCGGCGCCTGCCGTAGCTGCCGAGAACATCAGGCATTCGGTGTCGCCGTACTGTGCGATTTGCCACCGACTGCGGCCGTGGAAGCTCTGACAATACGCTCCGCTCGGAGGAACTCTCATGAAGCGCAGATCGGCGATCCTCGCGTTTCTGTTGGCGGCCTTGCTATGGCCTGGCCCGCTGGCGGCCCAGCACGAGTCGGAGTGGACTGTGGTGACGCTGGCGCTGGACGGATCATGGGGCGTGGGAACTTCCGAGCACTACGGCCCGGCCCTGGCCTCAGCCCTGCGCAAGTGCAACGCCATGTCCAAGGAGCAGAGCGATTGCGGCGCCGAGGTCACGGCCGTCCGGCAGGGCTGGACGCTCGGCATCCTGTGCGGCGAACACCGCGTGCTTGTGGCGGCGCCGGACCTGGCAACGGCGATCCGGGAAGCCGAGGCCCGGCAGACCTACCTGAGAGATGTTTATGGCGACAGTCTGCCCGGTTGTTCACGCGTCGTGTCGGTCGATCCGCACGGCTTCGCCACGTCCACCAAGAAGAAGTCCTTGGGCGCGGTGAGAATGGACCCTGGCAGGTAAAGCTCAACGAATGCTGCGGGCCAGCCGTGCCAACAGGATCATGCTGACGAGCGACAGCAGCGCGGCAGCGAAGATCAGCCATAGCGCGCCCGCTGTACCGTAGCTGCTGAGCACGGCGGCGATGACCGGCGGCGCGGAGGCCGAGACGATGCCCTGCGGCAGGGCGAGCCGGCCCATATAGGCGCCGAACTGGCCGCGGCCGAACAAGGCGAGCGGAAGGGTGGCGCGCTGCACGGCCTTCAGCCCGTTGGCGATGCCGTAGGAGACGATGCAGACGAGCGCCACGACGAAGTTGCTGCCGTCGATCAGTGCCGCGCCCAGCCCGAGGACCAGCGCAGCCGAGCCGAACACCGCCGAGTTCATGATCGAATAGCGATGGCCGAACAGCAGCTCGAACACGCGCACCGTGACCTGCGAGGGGCCGATCAGCGAGGCCAGGAGCACCGCCGAGGCGGCGGGATGGCCGAGCCCGCGCATCAGCTCGATCATGTGCACCATGGCGCCGGTGAACACGAAGGCGCCGCTGGCGAGCGTCACCGACAACAGGAGGAAGACTTTGCTGCGCACCTCGGACGGCACGCCGCTCGCCGCCGGATTGGCCGCGGCGGCAAGATGGTGCGCCGGCGGCTGGCGCGGCAGCACCAGCAGGTGAACCGGCAGGCAGGCGAAGAGATGGATCGCGGCATAGACCAGCAAGGTGCCGCGCCAGCCCACGGCGACGTCGAGCGCACCCGACAGCGGCCAGAACACGGTCGAGGCGAAGCCGCCGATGATGGCGAGCATCGCGATGGCGCGCCGCGCGCCCGGTCCCGCGAGCTGCGCGATGGCGATGCTGGACGGCGTGCTGAGCGCCAGGGTGGAGGCGATGCCCATCGCCGCCCAGCACAGGAGATAGCTCACCAGCCCCTGGCTGAAGGCGAGGGCGGCCAGCGAGACGGCGTAGAGCGCCGATCCCGATGCCATGAGGGTGCGTGCGCCGGTGCGGTCGATCAGCCGGCCGACCTGCGGCGCCAGCAGGGCGCCGACGCCGAACATCACCGTGATGCCGGCGAACACGACTTCGCTTGCCAGGCCCAGCGAATCCTGGATATGCCGGCCCAGCACCGCCGGCATCAGGAAGGTGGTGCCCCAGCCCACGATCTGCGTGAAGCCGAGGCCCGCGGTCGCCCGCGCTGCGGGCGAGAAGGTCACGCCGCCCGGGACTGTTCGGGATAGAGCGACAGGAGGCCCGCTTCGCTGGCCGGGCAGACGCCGCGCTCGGTGATCAGCGCCGTCACCAGGCGCGCCGGCGTGACGTCGAAGGCGGGATTGGCGGCCGGGCTGCCTTCGGGCAGCACGTCGACCGTGACGACCTCGCCCGTTCGGGTGCGGCCGGCGATGCGCGAGACCTCGCTGGCGTGGCGCTCCTCGATCGGGATGTCGCGTCCGTCCTCGATGGTCCAGTCGATCGTGGGATAGGGCAGGCCGACATAGAACGGGATGCCGTTGTCGTGCGCGGCCAGCGCCTTCAGGTAGGTGCCGATCTTGTTGCAGACGTCGCCGCGGCGCGTCGTGCGGTCGGTGCCGGTGATGCAGAAGTCGACCTGGCCGCGCTGCATCAGATGGCCGCCGGCATTGTCGGCGATCACGGTGTGCGGCACGCCATGCTTGGCGAGCTCCCAGGCCGTCAGGCTGGCGCCCTGGTTCCGGGGTCGGGTCTCGTCGACCCAGACATGGATCGGGATGCCGGCATTGTGCGCCTGGTAGATCGGCGCGAGCGCGGTGCCCCAGTCGACGGTGGCGAGCCAGCCCGCGTTGCAATGGGTCAGCGCGTTGATGCGCTCGCCCTTGGGCTTGATCTTGCGGATCAGGCCGAGGCCATTCTCGCCGATACGCCGGCAGATCTCGGCATCCTCGTCGCAGATCTCGGCGGCGCGCCGGTAGGCGGCGTCGGCCCGCTTGGCCGGCGGCAAGGGCGCCAGAAGGTTGCGCAGGTCATCGAGCGCCCAGCGCAGGTTCACGGCGGTCGGGCGCGATGACATCAGGACGGTGTAGGCCTGGGTCTGCATGGCATCGGAGGCATCTCTCGCCATCGCAAGGGCCATGCCATAAGCCGCCGCCGCGCCGATCAGGGGCGCACCGCGCACGATCATGGTGCGGATGCCGCGCTCGGCGTCCTCCATGCTGCGCCACTCGCGCACCACGAACTGATGCGGCAGCAGGGTCTGGTCGATCACCTGGACGGTCGTGCCGTCGGCGCCGAGCCAGATGGTGCGATAGGGGGTGCCGTCGACCTTCATGGTCCCGGAGATAGGGGCGTCCGGCAGGAGAGGTCAAGCGACGACACTACGACGGACGATTGAGGCGTCCTCTCCCCCGCTTCGCGGCGGAGAGGACGCTCGATGCGCAGGGAGGCGGTTGTGCTTAGACGATCGACCGCGCCACCGCATCGACGATCGCCGCTGAATCGAGCTTATAGGCACGATAGAGGTCGGGAATGTCGCCCGACTGTCCGAAAGCCTCGATGCCGAGCGGCACGACGCGATGGCCGCGTACCGAGCCCAGCCAGGAAAGCGCCAGCGGATGGCCGTCGAGCACGGTGACGAGCCGGGCATCGCGTGACAGGGTGCTGAGCAGGCGTTCGACGGGGCTCACGCTGCGGTCGACCAGACCCGCCGTCCGGCCACGATTGCGCTGCGCCGAAAGCCAATCGGCATGCAGACGGTCGGGCGAGGTCAGGACCAGCAGGCCGGCACCGGCGAAATCGCGCACAACGCTTTCGTGCGCGGCAATCGCTTCGGGCGTGACGGCGCCCATGCAGACGATGGCGACGTCGCTGCCAGCATCCGGCGGCGCGTACCAGTAGCCGCCGGCCACGATGCCGGCCTCCTGGTCCGCTGTCAGCGTGCGCGGCGGCTGCGGCAGGCTTCGGGTCGACAGACGGAGATAGACCGAGCCGCCTTTGTCCTGCTGCATGTAGTCCAGGCCATGGCGCATCAGCACCGCCAGCTCGTCGACATAGGCGGGCTCGTAGGAAAGCAGGCCGGGCTGGCCGATGCCGATCAGGGGCGTGTGGATGCTCTGATGCGCGCCGCCTTCCGGCGCCAGGGTCACGCCCGAGGGCGTGGCCACGACCATGAAGCGGGCATCCTGGTAGCAGGCGTAGTTCAGCGCATCGAGGCCGCGGGCGATGAAGGGATCGTAGAGCGTGCCGATCGGCAGCAGGCGCGCGCCGAACAGCTGGTGGCTCAGCCCCATCGCCGCGAGCTGGATGAAGAGGTTGTTCTCGGCGATGCCGAGCTCGAGGTGCTGGCCGCGCGGCGTCTTGCGCCACAGCTGGGCCGACACGACCTTGAGCTCGCGGAACACGTCCTCGGCCTCGGTGTGCGCCCACAGGCCGCGCCGGTTCACCCAGGCGCCGAGATTGGTCGAGACCGTGACGTCCGGCGAGGTCGTGACGATGCGCTTGCTGAGCTCGCTGTCCTCGGCGGCGATGGCGTTCAGGATCTTGCCGAAGCCTTCCTGGGTGCTCGACTTCCTGTCGTTGGGCCGTGGCAGGGCCGCCGGGATCGGCACGACGGGGGCCTCGCTGCGCCGGCGGCCTTCGCCGTTGAAGGGGGCTGCGTCCAGGAACGCCTGCAGCTCGGCGGGAGCGACCGACAGGCCTGCGAACCTGTCCCATTCCTGGCCGTCGGCGATGCCCATGCCCTTCTTGAAGCCCGCCATCTGGTCGAGCGTCATCAGGCCGGAATGGTTGTCCTTGTGGCCGGCGAAGGGCAGGCCCTGGCCCTTGATGGTGTAGGCGATGAAGCAGGTCGGCTGGTCGCCCTCGACGCCCTCGAAGGCATCGAGCACGGCCTGCATGTCGTTGCCGGCGAGATTGGTCATCAGCCGATGCAGGGCGGCATCGTCGTGCTGGTCGAGGATGCGGCGGATGCCGGGATACTGGTTGAGGTCGCGCGTCAGGGCCTCGCGCCAGCCCGCGCCGCCCATGTAGACCAGCGCCGAGTAGAGCGAGTTGGGGCAGTCGTCGATCCATTGCCTGAGATGCTCGCCGTCGGGCTGGGCGAAGGCTGCTTCCAGGAGCTTGCCGTACTTCAGGGTGACGACGCGCCAGCCCACCAGCTCGAACATCTCGCCGATGCGGCCGAACAGGCGGTCGTTGACCACGCCGTCGAGGCTCTGGCGATTGTAGTCGATCACCCACCACAGGTTCCGGACGTCGTGCTTCCAGCCTTCGAGCAGCGCCTCGAAGATATTGCCCTCGTCGAGCTCGGCGTCGCCGACCAGCGCCACCATGCGACCGGTCCTGTTTTCGTTACCTTGCCGCTTGCCGTCGCCCAGCTCCTTCAGGCGCACATAGTCCTGCACCAGCGAGGAGAAGAGCGTCATGGCGACGCCCAGGCCGACCGAGCCGGTCGAGAAATCGACGTCGTCGACGTCCTTGGTGCGCGACGGATAGGACTGCGCGCCGCCCAGGCCGCGGAAGCGTTCGAGCTTGTCCTGCGTCTGATGGCCGAACAGGTATTGGATGGCGTGGAAGACCGGCGAGGCGTGCGGCTTCACCGCCACGCGATCCTCCGGCCGCAGCACCGAGAAATAGAGCGCCGTCATCACCGTGGCGAGCGAGGCGCACGAGGCCTGATGGCCGCCGACCTTCAGCCCGTCGCGGTTGGGCCTGAGGTGATTGGCATGATGGACGGTCCAGGCGCTCAGCCACAGAACCTTGCGCTCGAGCTCGCGCAGGAGCCGCAGACGATGCCCTCTTAACGCCCGGACTGGGGCAAGCGTGGTCATGGGCACGGGATACGCCTGGCGTGGGGGAAAGTCCTTGCGTTTGGACCCTTTACGCTTCTGTATAGGGTAGAATTGCGCCAAAAGTAGGAAATTTGAGCAATGATCTCCCTCGATGCCATAGACCGGCGCATTCTCGACCGCCTGCAGAAGGACGGCCGGGTGAGCAACGCCGACCTTGCCGAGCAGGTCGGCTTGTCGTCCTCGCCGTGCTGGCGGCGGGTCAAGGCGCTGGAGGAGGCGGGCGTCATCAGAGGCTATGCCGCGCAGGTCGACGCCAAGTCGGTCGGGCTTTCGGTCAACGTCTTCATGAGCGTGTCGCTCTCGACTCAGGTCGAGAAGGCGCTGCAGGCCTTCGAGCGCGCCGCGGCGCAACGGCCCGAGGTGATGGAGTGCTACCTGATGACCGGCGACAGCGATTACCTGCTGCGCATC
>DATGZZ010000122.1:0-4345 GCA_035296945.1 Reyranella sp. | reverse complement strand
CTCCAGCCAGCTCGTCGCCCTTGCGTTGGTCGGCTTCGCTGACCTCGTTGGGGCCCTTGGTGATGTAATGCAGGAAGCCGAAGACGCCGGCGAAAGCGATGACGGCGAGCGAGATCGGCTTCATGACGCCCTTCCACAGCCCGACCATCGGACTGATCTTGGGATCGTCCGGCAGGCCGGCATAGAGCGACGGCTTGTCGGCATGGTGCAGCACGTACATGACGTGCGTGCCGCCGACGCCCGGCGGATTGTAGAGGCCGGCGTTCTTGAAGCCGCGCGACCTGAGGTCGGTGATCCGCTTCTCGGCATGGCCGATCATGTCGTCCTTGGAGCCGAAGTAGATCGCCTGGGTCGGGCAGGCCTTGGCGCAGGCCGGCGCCTGGCCGACCGCGACGCGGTCGACGCACAGCGTGCACTTGTAGGCCTTGCGGTCGACCTTGGAGATGCGCGGCACGTTGAAGGGACAGCCCTTCACGCAGTAGCCGCAGCCGATGCAGTTCTCCGACACGAAGTCGACGATGCCGTTGGTGTACTGCACGATCGCGCCCGGCGCCGGGCAGGCTTTCAGGCAGCCCGGGTCGTCGCAATGCATGCAGCCGTCCTTGCGGATCAGCCATTCGAGATCGTCGCCGTGCTCGTACTCCGTGAAGCGCATCACGGTCCACGAGGCCGGCGTGAGATCGGTCGGGTTGTTGTAGGTGCCGTCGGTGTAGCCGATCTCCTGCTTGAGATCGTTCCACTCCAGGCACGCCGCCTGGCAGGCCTTGCAGCCGATGCACTTGGAGACATCGATCAGCTTGGCGACTTGCAGTGCCTGCTGGCGGATCTGCGGCGGCGCCTCGTTGGAGGCGGAGCGGCGGCGGATGTCGAGCGATTGCAGTGTTGCCATGGTGCCCTCCTCCGCCTATGCGACCGCCGGCTGAGCCGGTGGCGTTGTTTTCTTCACGTCGACCAGGAACGCCTTGTATTCGGGCGTGTTCACGCTGGCGTCTCCGACCGACGGGGTGAGGATGTTCATCGGATGCGCCTTGCGGGCAAAGCCGATGAAGCCGTAGTGGATCGGCAGCCCGAGGATGTCGCACGGCTTGCCGTCGACCATGATCGGCCGGATGCGCTTGGTGACGCAGGCCTTGGCCTTGATCGCGCCGCGCTGGCTCGACACCTCGACCCAGTCGCCGTCCTTGATGCCTTTGGCCTTGGCCAGCCGCTCGCCCATCTCGACGAACAGCTCGGGCTGCAGCACGGCGTTGTCGTGCACGTTCTTGGTCCAGTAGTGGAAGTGCTCGGCCAGCCGATAGCTGGTCGCCACGATCGGGAATTTGTCGGGCGTGCCGAACGACTTCGCATCGGCCGCGAACACCCTCACCACCGGGTTGGTGCTGACCTTGGGGTGCAGCGGGTTGGCGATGTAGGCGTCCATCGGCTCGTAGTGCTCGGGGAATGGCCCGTCCGGCATGGTCGCGCGGGCGAACAGGCGGGCGGTGCCTTCCTGGTTCATGATGAACGGGCCGACCGCCTTGTCGGGCGCGATGGTCGGCGCGTAGTCGGGCACGTCGCCGCCGGTCCAGCGGCTGCCGTTCCACCACACGTACTTCTTGCGCTCGCTCCACGGCTTGCCGTCGGGATCGGCCGAGGCGCGGTTGTAGAGCACGCGCCGGTTGGCCGGCCACGAGAAGCCCCAGTTGGGATAGATGCCGAGCCCGGTCGGGTCGCTGCCGTCCCGGCGCATCGACATGTTGCCGGCCTCGGTATAGACGCCGGTGTAGATCCAGCAGCCGCCCGAGGTCTTGCCGTCGGCCCGCATGATGCCGAAGGTCGGCAGCAGCTGGCCGGCGCGCAGCAGCACTTTGGCGGGATCCGCCGGATCGGGGATGTCCTCGATGGCGTAGCCGTTGATCTCCTTCAGCACTTCCGCCGGATCCGGATTGTGCGGCCGTGTGTAGTTCCACGTGAGCTTCACGATGGGATCGGGGAAGGCACCGCCGTCCTTGGCGTAGAGCGCGCGCAGGCGGAGATGCAGCTCGGAGATGATCTCGATGTCGCTCCGCGATTCACCGGGACCGTCCGCCGCCTTCCAGTGCCACATGATGACACGGCTGGAGTTGGTGCAGCTGCCCTCCTCCTCGGCATAGGCCGACGCAGGCAGCTGGATGACCTCGGTCTGGATCGACTTGGGATCGACGTTGTTGAACTCGCCGTGGTTCTCCCAGAAGCGCGCCGTCTCGGTCTCGAGCGGATCGATCACGACCATCCACTTGAGCTTGGTGAGGCCGGTCACGACCTTGTTCTTGTCGGGCGAGGCCAACATGATGTTGAGGCCCTGGCAGAACAGGCCGTTCATCTGGCCCGCCGCCATCATGTCGACCATCTTCAGCACGTCGTACGACGTGTCGAACTTGGGCAGGTAGTCGTAGGCCCAGTCGTTGTCCTTGGTCGCCGCCGCGCCGAAGAAGCTCTTCTGCTGGCTGACGAAGAACTTCTCGTAGTTCTGCCAGAAGCTGGTCTGGCCCGGCCGCAACGGCTTGAAGGCGCGCGGCTTCATGTAGTCGGCGTAGGTCGTCTCGCGATCGGTCGGCAGGACGAGATAGCCCGGCGTCGAGGTCGAGAGCAGCGCCAGGTCGGTGATGCCCTGCACGTTGGAATGGCCGCGCAGCGCGTTCACGCCGCCGCCCGGCATGCCCATGTTGCCCAGCAGGAGCTGGATCATGGCCATCGAGCGGATGTTCTGCGCACCCGTCGTGTGCTGGGTCCAGCCCAGCGCGTACATCGACGTCATGGTGCGGTCGGGCACCGATGTCGTGGCGATCATCTCGCAGATCTGCAGGAACTTCGCCTTGGGCGTGCCGGTGATGCGCTCGACCATCTCGGGCGTGTAGCGCTCGACATGGGCTTTCAGCAGGTTGATGGCGCACCGTGGGTTCTGCAGCGTTTCGTCGACCTTGGCCATGCCCTGCTCGTCGAGCTCGTAGTCCCAGGTCGAGCGGTCGGCGTAGGCCTTGCGCTCGGCGTTGAAGCCGGTGAACAGGCCGTCGTTGAAGGCGAAGCCTTCCTTCACGATGTACGAGGCGTTGGTGTAGGCCTTGACGTACTCCTGATGGATCTTGTTGTTGCCCAGCAGGTAGCGCATCACGCCCGACAGGAACGCGATGTCGGTGCCCGGCCGGATCGGCGCATAGACGTCGGCCACCGCGGCCGAGCGCGTGAAGCGCGGATCGACCACGATCAGCTTGGCGCCGTTGTTGGCCTTGGCTTCGGTGACCCACTTGAAGCCACAGGGGTGTGCCTCGGCGGCATTGCCGCCCATGATCAGAACGAGATCAGTGTTCTTGATGTCGTTCCACGAGTTCGTCATCGCGCCGCGTCCGAATGTGGGGCCAAGACTGGCCACCGTCGGACCGTGTCAAATTCGTGCTTGGTCTTCGAACCCGAGTATTCCGGTCGCACGCACGAACTTGTAGGTGAGATATCCCGCCTCGTTGCTGAGCGAGGAGCCGCCGAAGAAGCCCGTGCTCAGCCAGCGGTTGACCGTGACGCCGTCGCGGTTCTTGGCGATGAAGTTCTTGTCGCGGTCTTCCTTCATCAGCTTGGTGATGCGGTCGAGCGCGAAGTCCCAGCTCACGCGCTCGAACTTGTCCGTCCCCGGCTTGCGATGCATCGGGTACTTCAGGCGGTTGGCGCTGTGGATGTAGCCCAGCGAGGCCGCGCCGCGCGCACAGAGCGTGCCGCGATTGACGGGATGATCGGGATCGCCCTCGACATGGATGATCGAGGACTTGGCGTTCTTCGATTTGTCGCCCAGCGAGTAGATCAGCACGCCGCAGGCGACCGCGCAGTAGGGACACGCATTGCGCGTCTCAGTAGCGCGCTCGAGCTTGTAGGGCCGAACGCCTGCTGCGAGCGCATCGCCCGCGCCGGTGAATCCCAGGGCGCCCACGGACGATGCGGCGAGCCCGGCAGCGCTCACCTTCATGAATTGCCGACGAGTGACGGCCATGTTTGTCTCCATCCCAATTGACGCTTCTCGCCCGGCCCTTGAGGCTCGTGACTTTTTATGATGCGTCTCGCTAAGTGAAACCCTGCCAATCTCCCGAATCAACAGAAATCGGCGCACATTTCGGTGAGTCGACGGCTACGGCTTGTTGGCCAGGAACCTGCCCCTAGCCTGCCCTTCGCGCGCCGCAGCCAGGATGGCGAACGGCATCCGGGTCGATGATGCACACGTCCGAAATCAGCCGGATCGCCCTTGCAGCCACGGATAGATTATAACTCAAGTTTAGTCTTCCAACAAGAACTGTTTGGCGCCTCGCGTGCGAACGCGTGTGTCAGATTCTTGCGACTTTTGGCG
>DATGZZ010000121.1:0-4404 GCA_035296945.1 Reyranella sp. | reverse complement strand
CAGGCCGCGCGCCATGGCGGCCTTCTTGACCCGCGCATGGAGCTTCCTGGCCGGATCGAACGGCGTCTTGGTCGAGCGCCCCTCGACCAGCTCGATCGCCTGGAACAGGCCGCGGCCGCGGATGTCGCCGACATGCGGGTGGTTGCCGAAGCGCTCGCCGAGCCTTCGGCGCAGCAGCGCGCCCTGGGTGCGCACGTTGGCCAAAAGGTTGTCGCGGCGGATCGTCTCCTGCACGGCGAGGCCCGCGGCGCAGGCCAGGGGATGGCCCATGTAGGTGTGGCCATGCTGGAAGAAGCCGCTGCCGGTGGCGAATGAGTCGTAGATGTGGCCGCCCAGCAGCACGGCGCCGATCGGCTCGTAGCCGCCGCCCAGGCCCTTGGCGATGGTCAAAAGGTCAGGTGCGATGCTTTCCTGCTCGCAGGCATGCAAGGTGCCGGTGCGGCCCATGCCGCACATCACCTCGTCGAGGATCAGCAGCACGCCGTGGCGATCGCAGATCTCGCGGATGCGCTTGAAGTAACCGGTGGCCGGCGGCACGGCGCCGGCGGTGGCGCCGACGACGGTCTCGGCGACGAAGGCCATCACCGTGCCCTCGCCCAGCTCCAGGATCTTGGCCTCGAGCGCATCGGCGGCGCGGCGGCCGTAGTCCTCTTCGCTCTCCCCCGGCTCCTGGAATCGGTAGGCAAAGCAGGGCGCGATGTGATGCGTCTCGATCAGGAGCGGCGCGAAGGGCGCGCGGCGCCATTCGTTGCCGCCGGCGGCCAGCGCGCCCAGCGTGTTGCCGTGATAGCTCTGGCGGCGGGCGATGACGTGGCGGCGCCTGGTCTCGCCGCGCTCGATGAAGTATTGCCGAGCCATCTTCAGCGCGGCCTCGATCGCCTCCGAGCCGCCGCTCACCAGGTAGGCATGGCTGATGCCTTGGGGGGCGTCGGCGATCAGCCGGTCGGCGAGCTTTTCCGCGACTTCGGTGGTGAAGAAGCCGGTGTGGGCGTAGGCGAGGCGGTCGAGCTGCTCGTGCAGCGCGGCGGTCACCGCGGGATGGCCATGGCCCAGGCAGGACACCGCGGCACCGCCTGAGGCATCGAGGTAGCGCTTGCCCGTGCTGTCGACGATCTCGATGCCGCGGCCGCCGGCGGCGACAGGAAGCGTGCCGCCGATCTGGCGGTGGAGGATGTGGGTCATGTCTTTGCTGGGAGCGCGGCACTCCAGTGCCGCTCATGTGGTGTTGGATGAGGGAGAAGATGCGGCACTACGGCGGAGATTACTCCGCCTCCAGTGCCGCGCTCCCAGCAAAGAAACATGATCAGCGCCCGTTGCGGCGCGGCAGGTGCACGCCGAAGGCGGCAAGCTGCGCCTCGGTGTGCTCCAGCGCGGCCAGCGCCTTGGCGCCGCCGCGGCCGGCGACCAAGGCGGCCAGGATCTCGGCCACCGCCAAAAGCGGCGTCATCGTGTGGAAGAAGGACGGGCTGCCGGTGGCCACCAGGATGGTGTTGTTGGCGATCTGGGCGAGCGGCGAGACCTCCGAATCGGTGAGCGCCACGACCGGCACGCCGCGGTCCGCCGCGTAGCGCGCGCCCTCGATGGTGGCGCGGGCATAAGGCTCGACGCTGGCGACCAGCAGCGCGTCGGCCGTGCCGGCGTCGCGGATGGCGTCGAGGCCAGTGCCGCCGGCATCGTCCAGCATCACCGTCTTGTCGCCGAGAAGCGAAAGCATGTAGTGGAAGTGCCAGGCGGCGGCGTGGCATGAGCGCAGGCCGAGGCAATAGACGCGGCGTGCTTCGTGCAGGCGGCTCGCCGCATCGGCCAGCCGATCGAGCGCCGCGGGCTCGGCCAAGGCCGCGATCTGGCGCGACAACATCGTCGCCATCTCAGCCGCGAGCGCCCGCTCGCCGTGCAGGGCCTGGACCTCGACCTGAACGCCCGCCTTGCCGGCAAAGCCCAAAGTGCCGGCGCGCACCGCCCCGGCATAGAGCTCACGCACGCTGTCGTAGCCGTCGAGGCCAAGACGCTTGGCCAGCCGCGTCATGGTGGCGGGCGGCACGCCGGCACGGCGTGCCTGCTCACGCATCGACAAGAGCGCCACGTCGTCGGGACGGTCGAGCATGTAGCGCGCGGCCGTTTGCAGTTGCGGCGGCAGGAGGTCGAACGCCTCGACGATCGAGGCGTTGAGCGGGCCTCTCTGGTCCATACCGTGGGCCTCAGCGCAGCGGGATGGGATACATCAGGCCGCCCTTGGTCCACAGGCCGTTCAGACCGCGCGCCAGCTTGAGCGGGCTGCCCATGCCGACATTGCGCTCGAAGCTCTCGCCGTAGTTCCCGACCAGCTTGACGATGTTGTAGGCCCACTTCTCATCGAGCTGCAGGGCCTTGCCGTTGCCCGGCTTCACACCGAGGAAGCGCTGGACCAGCGCATCGGTCGACTTCAGCTGCTCGTCGACATTGGCGGTGGTGATGCCGCGCTCCTCGGCCTCGAGCATGGCGAACAGCGTCCAGCGCACGACCGCGTTCCAGACATCGTCGCCGCGGCGCACGAAGGGGCCGAGCGGCTCCTTGGAGATCAGCTCGGGCAGGATCATGTAGTCGGCCTGGCGGCCGCGCGTGGCCAGCGCCGACGCAAGGGCCGAGGAGTCCTGCGTGATGGCATCGCAGCGGCCGGCGAAGAAGGCCTCGTACATCACGTCCTGGCTCTCGAACACGACCGGCTTGAAGGTGAGGTTGCGGCCGCGGAACCAGCTCGCGACGTTGAACTCATGGGTCGTGCCCTGGGCGACGCAGATCGTGGCGCTGTTGAGCTCGGCCACCCCTTTCACGCCGAGCTTCTTGGACACCATGAAGCCCTGGCCGTCGTAGAAATTGACGCCGGAGTACTGCAGGCCGAGCCCGGCATCGCGCTCGAGCGTGATGGTCGAGTTGCGCACCAGCATGTCGATCTCGCCCGACTGCAGGGCGAGGAAGCGCTGCTGGGCCGACAGCGGCACGTACTTGGCCTTGGTCGCATCGCCGAAGACGGCCGCGGCGACGGCATTGCACATGTCGACATCGAGGCCGGCCCACTTGCCCTGGCTGTCAGGCAGCGAGAACCCGCCCAGGCCGACATTGACGCCGCAGATCACGTGGCCGCGCTTCTTCACGGTCTCGAGGGTCGAGGGCGTCTGGGCCGAGGCGGCGGCAAAAGCGAAGCTGCCGAACAGGACGCCAGCGACGAGGAGACGTTTGATGACGGTCATGGGCTTTCCCCTGAAAAAGCTGGGCCATTCGTACCGCGGGAGGCGCCCGTTTGCAACAAATGAATCCTGTATTGTGATATTGATCCATTTGGATCAAGCGCGCCACGATGTTTCCTATGGTTACTCCTGACGGAATTGAAACCGGCCGCTGCTACAACCACATGTGCCGCGCCGCAAAACGTTCGCGGGGGAGTTCCCTTTTGTCCTTACATCGTCGCCTGCTGGCTGCCGCCGGCCTCGCTTTCCTTGTCACTTCATCGGCGGCTTTCGCCCAGGGCGGCCCCCCGGCCATGCCCGTCACCATCTCCCCGCCAGTGGCCAAGCGGGTCACCCAGTGGGACGAGTTCTCCGGGCGCTTCGAGGCAGTGGCCTCAGTCGAGGTGCGGGCGCGCGTCTCGGGCTTCATCGACAAGCTGCATTTCCGCGACGGCCAGCTCGTCAATGTCGGCGACCTGCTGTTCACCATCGACAAGCGGCCGTTCGAGATCGCGGTTCAAAGTGCCGAGGCCGAGGTCGCGCGCAACAAGGCGCAGGTCGACATCGCCGAGCTGCAGGTCGAGCGCGGCGCGGCGCTGGTCAAGTCCAGGAACATTCCCGACGCCGAGTACGACCAGCGCAAGGCCAACCTCGCCGTCGCCCGCGCCCAGCTCAAGACCGCCGAGGCCGCCGTGCGCAATGCCGAGCTCAACCTCGACTGGACCGACGTGCGCGCGCCGCTGGCCGGCCGCATCTCCGACCGCAAGGTCGATGCCGGCAACCTGATCCAGGGCGGCCAGCAGGGCGCCACGCTGCTTGCCACCATCGTCACGCTCGATCCCATCCGCTTCGTGTTCGACGTCTCCGAATCGGACTACCTGCGCTACACCCGCCTGTTTCTGTCAGGCGCCATGGCGTCGTCGCGCGATTCGGTGAATCCTGTGCGCATTCGCCTCGCCGACGAGACCGAATGGACGCGCAGCGGCAAGGTCGACTTCGTCGACAACACGCTGAGCGCACGCTCCGGCACCATGCGCACCCGCGCCATCGTCGAGAACAAGAACCAGCTTTTGACGCCCGGCATCTTCGGCCGGGTACAGCTGTTCGGCGGCGAGTATGACGCGCTCTTGATCCCCGACACCGCGATCGTCTCCGACCAGTCGCGCAAGATCGTGTTCACGGTCAACAAGGACAACGTCGT
>DATGZZ010000120.1:0-3745 GCA_035296945.1 Reyranella sp. | reverse complement strand
GAATGCGATGAGATGGAACCGCATGCGGTTCCATCTCATCGTATTCGCGCGCACCGGGGATGCGTGTTGCAGCAGGCATGATGGGTCCAGCTGATTCCAGCTGGACCCATCATGCTCTAGCGACGCACTCTCATGGTCCTCTCCCGTCTTCGGGGGAGGATACAGGAGGGGGAGAGCCCCATCGGCGATGTCTGCGATTCAATGATCTGAAATGGGCGGTCGGCCGGACTGAGGCCTGCCCCTCCTCTATCCTCCCCCGTATGACGGGGGAGGAGGCAGGAGGCCTACTTCCCGATCCGCTTCTCGATCGCCGCAAAGATCGCCCGCGCCACCTGCGCCTCGCCGCCTTCGGGCCGGCCGGGCCGGCTCGAGTTGTTCCAGGCCATCATGTCGAAATGCGCCCACGGCACGTCGTCGGGCACGAATTCCTTGAGATACAGGGCCGCGGTGATGGCGCCGCCGAAGGCCACGCCCGGCGCGTTGTTGATGTCGGCCACCTTGCTGTCGAGCAGGCGGCGGTAGCCCGCGAACAGCGGCAGGCGCCACATCGGGTCGGTGACCGCCCTGCCCGCGTCCAGAAGGTCGTCGGCCAGCGCATCGTCGTTGCAGAACAGCGCCGGCAGGTCGGTGCCCAGCGCCACGCGGGCGGCACCTGTCAGCGTGGCGCAATCGACCATCATGGTGGGCTTCTCCGACGCGCCCTCGTGCAGGGCATCGCACAGGATCAGGCGGCCCTCGGCGTCGGTGTTGCCGATCTCGACGGTGATGCCCTTGCGCGTCGGCACCACATCCATCGGCCGGAAGGCGTTGCCCGACACGCTGTTCTCGACCGCCGGCACCAGGAGTCTCAGCCGCACCGGCAATTTCGCCGACATCACCATGGCCGCCACCGCCATCACCGTGGCCGCACCGCCCATGTCCTTCTTCATCATCAGCATGCCGGTCGACGGCTTGAGATCGAGGCCGCCGGTATCGAAGCAAACGCCCTTGCCGACCAGCGTCACCTTGGGATCGCTCTCCTTGCCCCAGCTGAGGTCGATCAGGCGCGGCGCGCGCGAACTGGCGCGGCCGACCGCGTGCACCATGGGATAATTCTGCTTCAGAAGGTCGTCGCCCACGATCACCCTGATCTTGGCCTTGTGCGTCTTGGCGAGATCCTGCGCCGCGCTTGCGAGCTCGGCCGGTCCCATGTCGGACGACGGCGTGGTGATGAGATCGCGCGCCATCGAGATCGCCTCGATCATCGCCGTGGCGCGCGCCTTGTCGACGCCTTGCGGCCAGACGATCTTCGCGCCCGCCTTGCCCTTGTTCGTCCGGTAGCGTTCGAAGCGCCAGGTGCCGAGCCCGATGGCGACGGCGGCGTCGGTCGGCGATACCGGTGCGGTGTCGGACGCGAGCCGCCAGGTGCCGCCCGGCAGCCGGGTGGCGAGCGCGCCGAAGTCCCAGAGAGTGGGCTTGGCCGACAGCACAAGCACTGCACCGGCAGCCTTGCCGTCGCGGCCCGGCAAGACGGCGAGATCGCCCGCCTTGCCAGTGACGCCCGTCGATTCGAGCCAGCCGCGGCGCGGCGCGCTCTGCTCCTTGAGCCACTTACGCCACGATGATTGTCCGACAATCTGTATGGGCAATGAAGAAGATGACCGGTCGACGAAAGGCAGCGCCATGGACATGCTCACAAATCTGTAGTGCAACGGACAACATTGCCGGCCAAAGTGATGCGCTGGCAAGGAGGGCGTATGGCCGACTTCACGCTGGTGATCGGCAACAAGAACTATTCCTCGTGGTCGCTGCGCGGCTGGCTGATGGCCAAGGCCGCCGGCATCGAGTTCGAGGAGATCGTGGTGCCTCTGGACCTGCCGGAGACGCAGCCGACGATCCGCAAGCACTCGCCATCGGGTCGCGTGCCGGTGCTGCTGCATCGCGGCCTCGCGGTGTGGGAATCGCTGGCGATCGGCGAATACCTCAACGACCTCAAGCCCGAGGCGGTCCTGTGGCCGGCGGCGGTGGCGGCGCGCGCCCATGCCCGCTCGATCTCGACCGAGATGCATGCGGGCTTTTCCGAGCTGCGCGACAAGATGCCGATGAACATCCGCGCGTCCTACCCGGGCAAGGGCATGACGTCCGCGGTGCGCGGCGAGATCGAGCGCATCACCTCGATGTGGCGCGACTGCCGCAAGCGCTTTGCCGGCGCGTCCCCCAAGGACGACGGCTTCCTGTTCGGGCATTTCACCGCAGCCGACGCCATGTACGCGCCGGTGGTGACGCGGCTCAAAACCTACGCCGTGCAGATCGATTCCGATACCGACGCCTATTGCAAGGCGGTGCTGGCCTACCCGCCGATGAAGGAATGGGTCGATGCCGCCAAGAACGAGCCCTGGCTGATCGAAAGCTACGAGCTGAAGTAGACGTTCGCCAGCGACATGATGGCAGACATCGTCCGACCGCTGGCGCTGGCTGGAAGCCTTCTCGGCCGCTTCTGGCCGCAGCTGCTGCTGATCGGCGCGCTGGGCTACATCGCGCGCGATCTTCTCCTCAATGCGGCGGTGGCCGTCGGCCTCAAGAATGCGCTCGGCGGCATGGTCGTGCTGTCGCTGGTGGTGCTGACCAAGCTCATGGTCGTGGTGCTGATGTTCGGGGCGCTGAGGCCGGGCATGCCGGCGCTGGCGTCGTTGCGGCAGGAAGCGACCGTTGCCGGCGTCGGCAGCGACCGGCCCGCGACGGGCGATCACATGCTGGCCGTGACGGCGGCCGCGATCCTGCCGTTCTTCGCCTACTACGCGGCCTGGGGTTTCCTCGGCGACACGGTGCGCGAATATTCGCGGCTGGCGCTGCAGCGCGTGCCGTTCGGCGAGAGGCTCAACATCTTCACCTTCGTGCAGTCGCAGGGCATGGTGGCATCGATCGCCGCCTGCTGGGCGATCCGCTGGTTCGCCAAGCGCATGAATGCCCGCGCGCGCAGTCCCTACTGGCGATTGCTGATCGTGGCAGCGGATGCGACCTGGATCTTCATCGGCCTCTATGCGCTGGGCGTCTGGAAGAACGACCTCATCACCTGGATCGGCGCGGGCGCGATCCTGCAGAGCCTGAACGAGCACCTGCCGGCGCTCGGCATGGCGGCGCACGCCGCGGACGGCTTCACACCCGTGGAGTTCCGCGCCGCGCCGCTGTTCGAACAGCTGCAGCGCCTCTTCTTCTACGCGCTCCTGCCCCTGGTCTGGCTGGTGATGGCGGCGATCATCAACGGCTACGAGCTGTCCGCCGCCACCGCAGCGCTGCCGGCGGGGACATCACGCGCCGACACCTGGCGCAAATGGTTCAAGGACTTCGTAAAGCATTTCGTCGGCGGCTACCGCTCGCGCTACCAGCCGATCCTGACCTGCCTCCGGCTGACCTTGAGCACCGGGCTGGCGACGCTTCTCGCCTTCGTCATCGCCTATCGTGCGCTCGGCTGGATCGGCGCCTGGCTGTGGTACGCGGCCACCCGCAGCATTGGCGTCGACGATCTCGCGACATGGCAGGTCATCGCAAACGTGCTGGCCGTGTTCATCGGCAGCCCGAGCGACCTCGACGGCGGCATCCTGCTCGATGCCGCCCGTATCGCCCTGTTGGCAGCGGTGCTGGAACATGCCGTCGCGAGCCAGCGGACGCCGCGCCCGGCGGCGGCGGCGACTACCTGAGCACGAGATAGGCGGGCCGCGCTCCGCCGATGGTGATCGACAGAGCGAGGCCTGTCGCGCCCTCGGGA
>DATGZZ010000119.1:0-4574 GCA_035296945.1 Reyranella sp. | reverse complement strand
TACGCGACAACAACCAGGACGCCTTCCAGCAGCAGGACGGCGTGGTGATGACCGCGACCGTCGCCTTCGGCATGGGCATCGACAAGCCTGACGTGCGCTTTGTCTGTCACGCCGACCTGCCGGCCAATGTCGAGGCCTACTACCAGGAGATCGGCCGCGCCGGCCGCGACGGTCTGCCCGCCGACACGCTCACCCTCTACAGCCTGGGCGACATGCAGCTGCGGCGGCTCCAGATCGAGCAGAGCGAATCGCCCGACGAGCGCAAGCGCATCGAGCGCCAACGGCTCGGCGCCCTCTTGGCGCTGGCCGAGGCGCCGCGCTGCCGGCGCCAGACCCTGCTCGCCTATTTCGGCGAGGCCTCGCAGCCCTGCGGCAACTGCGACCTCTGCCAGGAGGGCGTCGAGCTGTTCGACGGCACGATCGACGCGCAGAAGGCGATGTCGGCCATCGTGCGCACCGGCGAGCGCTTCGGCATGGAGCACCTGGTGGCGCTGCTGCTGGGCGAGCGCACCGAGAACATCCTGAAGTTCAACCACGACCGCCTGCCGACCTTCGGTGTCGGTGCCGGCCGCAAGGCCGGCGAATGGCGCTCGATCTTCCGCCAGCTCTCGGCCACCGGCCTGATCGCCCAGGACCTTTTAGAGCACGGCCGCTGGTGGGTGACCGACGAAGGCTGGCGCGTGCTGAAGGGCCAGGCGACGATCGAGCTGCGCAAGGACATGGCGACGGGCGCGTCGGCCAAGGGCTCGCGGCGCGATCGCAAGGCCGCCGCCGCGTCGGTCGCCGTGAGCGAAACCGACGCCGTCCTGCTCGAGGCCCTGAAGGCGCTGCGCACCAGGCTGGCCCAGGTGCAAAAAGTGCCGGCTTACGTCGTATTCTCCGACCGCACCCTGGTCGAGCTCGCCACCCACCGGCCGGCCAGCCCGCGCGCCATGCGGGAAATTCACGGCGTCGGCGACACGAAGCTGGAACGATATGGTGCAGCGTTCCTCGAGGTCGTCCAGGCCAACCCTCGCTAGGAACTCCTCATCGGCAGCCGCGTTACAAAGACCGCGCTGCGGCAAAGTGTGTGCGCGGTTCTAGCCCGACATGGGGCAGTGAGGGGTGGAGTGGACGATGAGTGGGGCGAAGCCCAAAGCCCGGACAGGCGTTCCAGGCCTCGACGAGATCCTGCTGGGTGGGCTGGCCGCCGGCCGGCTTTTTCTCCTGGAAGGCTGCCCAGGCACGGGCAAGACCACGGTTGCCCTGAGCTTCCTCCTTGAAGGGGCAAAGGTAGGAGAGCGCGGCCTCTATATCACCTTTTCCGAGACCGAGCATGAGCTGCGGGTCGGGGCGCAGTCGCACGGTTGGGAGCTCGGCGACAAGATCGAGATCTGCGAGATCGTGCCGCCGGAGAGCCTGCTCGACTCCAGTCAGCACCAGAGCCTGCTCTATTCCTCCGACCTCGAGCTCGGCGAAACCACCAAGCTGATCTTCGACGCCATTGAGCGCAGCAAGGCCGTGCGCATCGTGATCGATTCCCTGTCGGAGCTCCGGCTTTTGGCGCAAAGCTCGCTGCGCTACCGCCGCCAGATCCTGGCGCTGAAACATTATTTCGCCCGTCACGGCTCCACCGTTCTGCTGCTCGACGACCTTACATCCGACTCGTTCGACAAGACCGTGCACAGCGTTGCTGCCGGCGTCATCCAGCTCGAGGAGATGTCGCCCGACTACGGCGGCGAGCGGCGACGCGCCCGTGTCGTCAAATATCGTGCCCAGGGCTTCCGTGGCGGCTACCATGACTTCGTCATCCGGCGTGGCGGTGCCCATGTCTTCCCGCGGCTGGTGGCGGCCGAGCACCGCCGCGATTTCAAGCGTGGACGCATCGGCAGTGGCGTTCCCGGCCTGGACGCCTTGCTGGGTGGCGGCGTCGAGCGCGGTTCCAGCACCCTGCTGATCGGCCCGGCCGGCGCGGGCAAGAGCCTGATCACCCTGCAGTTCGTGGCCCAGGCGATTCGCGATGGCGGCAAGGCCGCGATGTTCATCTTCGACGAGGAGCTTGGGCTTCTGTTCGATCGCGCCAAGCCGCTGGGGTTCGACCTTGCCGCCCTGCAGGCCGGTGGACGGCTGGCCATCACCCAGCTCGACGCGGCAGAGCTGTCGCCGGGGGAATTCGCGCACAGAGTTCGCGAAAGCGTGCGCGATGGCGATGTTTCAGCCGTGGTGATCGACAGCCTCAACGGCTACCAGGCATCGATGCCGCAGGAGAACTCGCTGATCCTGCACATGCACGAGCTCCTGCAGTTCTGCAATCGCCAGGGCGTGTCGACCTTCCTCACGGTCGCCCAACATGGCTTGGTCGGCGACATGAAGTCGCCGGTCGACATCACCTACCTTGCCGACGCCGTGATCATGCTGCGCTTCTTCGAGGCGCGTGGCGCCGTGCGGCGGGCCATTTCCGTCATCAAGAAGCGAACCGGCAAGCACGAGGACACGATCCGCGAATTCTGGATCGACGGCGGACTGCATGTCGGCGAGCCGCTCGTCGAATTCCACGGCGTCCTGCGCGGCACACCCGTCCTGCACAGTGACAGCGCGCCGGCGCGGCCGGCGATTGATAGGTGAGCGTCACCAGCCCGACGCCAACGCTTAAGGCGCTGGTGCTGGCGCCACGGGGTCGCGACGCTGCTGTCGCCGCCTCCCTGATCGATCAGGCGGGCGTGCGCAGCCATATCTGTCGTGACCTCGGCGAGCTGGTCGAGGCGCTCGATGACGACGCGGCGTTCGTGCTGATGACCGAGGAGGCGATCCGCAACGCCGACCTGAATCCGCTTACGCAATGGCTGGCAGGCCAACCGGCATGGTCCGACTTGCCCTTCGTCCTGGTGACCGATCACGGCGGCGGCCCGGAGCGCAATCCGATCGCCGCGCGCTGGCTCGACGCCCTGGGCAACGTGTCGTTCATCGAGCGGCCGTTCCACCCCACCACCCTGATGAGCGTGGCGCGTGTCACCCTGAAGGGGCGCCGCCGACAGCACGAGACGCGCTCGTTGCTCGAGGACCTGCGGCGGGGCGAGCTGCGCCTGCAGCAGATCAACGATCAGCTCGAGCGCCGGGTCGAGGAGCGCACCGCGCAGCTCCAGCATGCCCATGACGAGCTGCTGGCGCAGATCGCCGAGCGCGCCCGGACCGAGGACCAGCTTCGCCACATGCAGAAGCTGGAATCGATCGGCCAGCTCACCGGCGGCGTGGCGCACGACTTCAACAACCTGCTGACCGCGGTGCTCGGCAATCTGGAGCTGCTGCGCAAGCGCCTGCCGCATGATCCTGCCACCGATCGCCTGATCGAGGGCGCCACCCAGGGCGCCCAGCGCGGCGCGGCCCTGACGCAGCGCCTGTTGGCCTTCGCCAGGCGACAGGCGCTGCAGCCCAAGCCAACCGACCTCGCGGAGCTGGTGCGCGGCGTCGCCGACCTGCTGCGCCGTTCGCTCGGCCCGAGCATCGAAATCGCCTTCGACCTGCCGGCCGGTCTGCCGCCGGCTTCGGCGGATCACAACCAGATCGAGCTCGCCCTGCTCAACCTTGCGGTCAATGGCCGCGATGCGATGCCCGATGGCGGTGCGCTGACCATTTCGCTCTCGCTCGAGCAGGTGCCCGCAGCGCGCGATCTCGCGGCGGGCCGCTACATCAAACTCTGCGTCTCGGACACGGGTTGCGGCATGGACCCGCAGACGTTGAACCGCGCGATCGAGCCCTTCTTCTCGACCAAGGAGGTCGGCAAGGGCACGGGGCTGGGACTGTCGATGATTCATGGGCTCGCCTTGCAGCTCAAAGGCGCGCTCAGGCTGCAGAGCGACGTCGGCCGCGGCACGCGGGCCGAGCTGTGGCTGCCGGTGGCCCATGGCGCCGCGGTGGCGGCGGCGCCCGACGCCCAGCCGGAGGCCGATGTCAGCAAGCGGCGCCTGACGCTGCTCTTCGTCGACGACGACTTCCTGATCAGCTTGAGCACCGCCGCACTTCTTGAGGATCTCGGTCACGACGTGATCAAGGCATCGTCGGGTCCTGCCGCGCTCGACGTGCTGAACAGCGGCAAGTCGATCGATCTCCTGATCACCGACTACGCCATGCCCGGCATGACCGGCGTGCAGCTCGCCGAGGCAGCGCGCAAGCTCAGGCCCGACCTGCCGATCCTCCTCGCCACCGGCTACGCCGACCTGCCGGCGCGGGCCAAGATCGAGCTGCCGCGGCTTTCCAAGCCCTATCAGCAGAACCAGCTCGCCGAGCGGATCACGTCGCTGGTCGGCTGAGCGGCATGAGCCTGCGCAGGCGTTGGTCGCGCAGCCACAGGCCGGCCCACAGCAGCAGGCCGAGATAGACGCCGAACAGCGTGTGACTGAACAGCGGATGGTCGAGCCGGAGATGGGTGGCGATCGCGCCGCCCATCAGGCCGGTCAGCAGCACCGCCCCCAGCAGCGACGTGCGTGGCCAGGCATAGAGGGCGGTGCCGACCAGCGTCACCACGCCCAGGAAACGGGCGAAGGAGTCGCTGGTCGGATAGCCGAGCTCGCGCAGGCTGTCGGTGACCGGCTGGATCG
>DATGZZ010000118.1:0-5383 GCA_035296945.1 Reyranella sp. | reverse complement strand
CCGGCAATGGTGACGGAGGCGACGCCAAGGCGGCGATAGGCGTCGGGCAAGGCGGTGATAAGGACCGCGCTCACCAGGAAATGCGCGGTGATCGCGAGCGAGATTGTGGCAATCGACCAACCGTGGACGCGGTGCAAGGCCACCAAGTAGACGCCCGGTCCATAGAAGCCGACGCCCCAGCCGAATATCGCAACGACAAACGCCGCCCAGGCAACGCGCCAAGCGTGGCGAACGTCGTCTACTGCGGGCGACGCCATAGCACCACCAACTCGCGGCGCGTCTCGAAGCCCAGGCGACGGTAAAGGACCACGGCAGCCTTGTTGTCCGGCCGGACATGCAGGAACGGCACCTCTCCGTCAGCAAAGAGCCGCCGCATCAGGCTTTGCATCAACGCCTCGCCGTAGCCCTTCCCTCTGGCCTCTGGGTGAACACAGATGGCGCTGAGCTCGACATGACCCGGCACGCGCAGCCGTTCGCCGGCCATCGCCACCAGACGGTCGCCGTGGCGGACGCCGAGATAGCGACCCAACAAAGGCGTACGCGAACCGAACGGTCCCGGTTCGGTCACGGCCACCAGATCCAGCATTGCCGGGGCGTCGGCTTGCGACAACTCGATCACCTTCAGGTCGCCGCCACCTTCCGGCTGGCGCGTCGCAACCATCTGCAGCATCGAGAAGCGATTGATCTCCTGCCAGCCATCCGGCAGAGGCTCGACCTGCGGCCGGAACAGCCGGGCCTCGATACCTGCCGGCAGCCCGGCCGCGAGGTCGGCATAGGCGGCAGCACTCGGCTCGGCGATGGCGGAGAACGGCGCCACGTCGCGTGGATAATGGCGCGCCAGGCCGCGGCCTAGCGCATGCATGCGATGCGGTCCCACGAGCGCATGCCAGACCGGATTGTCGAGGACGTTGATCGTCATGGCGGGCGACCTATCATGGGCAGCTCGGAACGGCTCGCCGGAATCGGACTCCATCGCCATGCTCGACATCGAGGAATGCGAGCGCGCCCGCGTACGGCGCGACCGCCGCTATGACGGCCGCTTCTTCTCGGGCGTGCGCACCACCCGCATCTATTGCCGGCCGGTCTGTCCGGTGCGACCGGCGCAAGGCAAGAACGTCACCTTCTATCCAACGGCAGCCGCCGCCGAAGCGGCGGGCTTCCGGCCCTGCCTGCGCTGCCGGCCTGAGACCGCTCCCTTCTCTCCCGCCTGGCAAGGCTCACGCACGACCGTGCAGCGCGCCATGCGGCTGATCCGTGGCGGCGCGCTCGACCACGCCGGCGTCGACGACCTCGCCTCTCGGCTCGGCATCGGTGCGCGTCATCTCGATCGCCTGTTCCAGCGTCATGTCGGGGCGAGCCCGCTGCAGGTCGCGCGCACGATGCGCGTGCAGCGCGCCAAGCGGCTGCTCGACCAGACACGGCTGTCGATGCCGGAGGTCGCGGCGCGCGCGGGCTTCGCCAGCCTGCGCCGCTTCAATGCCGTCTTCGCCGAAGTCTACAAGCGCACGCCGAGCGACATCCGGCGCCTGCGCTTCAAGTCGGTGTGAAGGCAAAGAAAAAGGGCCCGGCGGACCGGGCCCTCTTCCTCGAAGCGTGTGCCTCTACTTCTTGATCGGCGTCGACTTGCCGTCCTTCCAGACATAGATGTCGTAGACTGGGTTCTTGATGTCGCCCTTCTGGTCGAACTCGAGCACGCCGACCGCGGAGTCGAACTTGCCGCCGCGCAACGCGGTTGCGACCGCCGCCGAATCGGTCGACTTCGACTTGTTGGCCGCGTCGGCCCACACTTTGACGGCGGCGTAGCTGAACAGCGTGTAGCCCTCCGGGTTGTACTTGGCGTCGCGGAACTTCTTCACCAGGGCGGCATTCTTCGGATCGTCCTCGACCTTGGGCGGGAACGACATCAGCACGCCGTCGGTGGCCGCACCGCCGAGCTGGGCGAATTCCGCCGTCTCGAGCGAATCGAAGCCCACCATCTTGGCGCCCAGGCCCTGCTCGCGCGACTGCTTGATGATCAGCGCGCCCGCGGTGTGGTAGCCGCCGAGCACGATGATGTCGATCTTCGCCTGCTTCATCTTGTTGATGAGCGCGGTGAAGTCCTTGTCGGTGTCGTTGTAGGCCTCGTACATGGCTTCCTTCAGGCCGCCCTTGTTGAGGGCCTTCTTGGTCTCGTCGGCCACGCCCTTGCCGTACGGCGACTTGTCGTGAAGGACCGCGACCTTGGCGTCCTTCATGTTCTTCAGGATGTAGGCGCCGACCGTGGCGCCCTGCACATCGTCGCGGCCGCAGGTGCGGAACACGGTCTTGTTGCCCTTGGTGAAGGCATCGTCGGTCAGCTTGATGTTGGTCGAAGCCGGCGTGATCTGCAGGATCTTGGCTTCCTTGTAGATGTCCGACGCCGGGATCGACGAGCCCGAGCAGAAGTGCCCGGCCACGAAGGCGACCTTGTCGGAAACCATCTTGTTGGCGACCGCGGTCGCCTGCTTGGGATCGCAGGCATCGTCGCCGATGATCAGCTCGAGCTTCTTGCCGTTGACGCCGCCCGCCGCGTTGATGTCCTCGACCGCCATCATGGCGCCACGCCGCAGCTGTTCGCCGAACGCCGCGTTCGACCCGGTCATCGGCCCGGCCGAACCGATCTTGATCTGCGCCAACGCCGGCGTCGCCATCAAGGCAATCGCCGCAACGGCCAGTGTACCAAAGAATGGCGCACCGTAGGTCCTCTTCATACAAGCCTCCTGTTTCACCCCGGTCTCCACGGGTGTGGAGCATAGGGTAGATTAGTGCCGCTCCTCCCAGCCCAGCAAGCCTTTGCGCCGGTAGAGCCATGGATACTGCCGCACCATCGCGCGCGCCCGGGTCAGCCGCCAGGCAAAGGCCGCGACCGCCAGTTGCACGGCCCAGCCAAGCAGGAAGCCGCCGATCGACCAGAGCTCGCCCTCGGCCAGCGCATAATCGAGAAACCTCAGCAACGCCGAAAGAAGTGCGGTGTAAAATACGATCTGGCCCCAGGGCCGCCAAGTGACGGCGACGGCATGGCCTGAGGCAAAGGCTCCGGGCGCGATAAGGACGAAGTTGAACAGCAGCACGTGAGCCAGGGTGTCGCCGAACCATTCGAACATGAAGGTGTCGAGCGGGCTCATGCGTGGCCGCCCTCGAGATAGGCGGCCCTGACCTCGGCATTGGCCAGAAGCTCGCGACCGGAACCGCTCAGCCGGACACGCCCGTTGGCAAGGACGTAGCCCCGGTCGGCGAGCCGCAGCGCGTGGAAGGCGTTCTGCTCCACCAGGAAGATCGTCACCCCCTCTTCGCGCGCGATCCGGCCGATCGCCTCGAAGATCTGGCGCACGATCAGCGGGGCCAGGCCAAGCGAGGGCTCGTCGAGCAGCAGCAGGCGAGGCCGGCTCATTAGGGCCCGGGCGATCGCCAGCATCTGCTGCTCGCCGCCCGACAGCGTGCCGCCGCGCTGCTCGCGCCGCTCGGCCAGGCGCGGGAACATGGCGAAGACGCGCTCGAGGTCGTGCTGGAAATGCGCCGGATCGGCGAGCGTGGCGCCCATCTGCAGGTTCTCGAACACGCTCATGCGCGGGAAGATGCGCCGCCCCTCCGGCACCTGGGCTACGCCGCGCCGCACGATCTCGTGCGTTGCCAAGGCGGTGATGTCTTCGCCGTCGAGCGTTATCGCGCCCGCGCGCGCCCGTGGATTGCCGCAGATCGTCATCAGCAGCGTCGACTTGCCCGCACCGTTGGCGCCGATCAGGGTCACGATCTCGCCCCTGGCGACGTCGAGGTCGACGCCGTGCAAGGCCTGGATGGCGCCGTAGAAGGTCGCCACGCCCCGGACCGAGAGCATGGGCTTCGCCAACGGGTCAGCCATGGACGGCCTCGTCGTCGGTCCCGAGATAGGCGCGAATGACAGCGGGATCGCGCTGGACCTCGGCCGGTGCGCCTTCGGCGATCTTGCGGCCATAGTCGAGCACGACGACATGGTTGGAGATGTTCATGACCACGCTCATGTCGTGCTCGATCAGCAGCACGCCGATGCCGTCGCGGTCGCGGATCGAAACAAGCAGCTGGTTGAGCTCCGCCGATTCGCGCGGGTTCAGTCCGGCCGCCGGCTCGTCGAGGCAGAGCAGCCGGGGCTCGGTGCACATGGCGCGGGCGATCTCGAGCCGCCGCTGCGCGCCGTAGGGCAGCTCGCCGGCCGGCCGGTCGGCATCGGCCACCAGGCCGATGCGCTCGAGCCACGACCGCGCCAGGGCGATCGCGGCATCCTCGGCCGTGCGGTAACGCCTGAGGCCGAGCAGGCCGAACACGCTGTAGCCCGAAGCCAGCATCAGCTTGTTGTGCTGCGCCACCAGAAGGTTCTCCAGCACCGTCATGGCCGGGAACAGGCGGATGTTCTGGAACGTGCGCGCCACCCGCGCGCGCTGGCCAACCTCGTGCCCCAGCATGCGCTCCAGCAGGTAGTCGCGATCGCCGCGCAGCAGCAGGCGCCCGACGGTCGGCTTGTAGAACCCGGTAATGCAGTTGAAGACCGTGGTCTTGCCGGCGCCGTTGGGGCCGATGATGGCCGTGATCTCGCGAGGACGGCCGATGAAGGAGACGTCGTCGACCGCCACCAGGCCGCCGAAGCGCATGGTGAGGTGCTCGATTTCGATCAAGGGGGCGGTTTCGTTCATCCGCTGCCACCCGAAGGAACGGGATGCAGGCGGATCGTCGGTTCGCGATGGCCGATCAGGCCGCGCGGCCGGTAGACCATGATCAGCACCATGGCCAGCCCGAAGGCAAGCATGCGGTAGTTGCCGAGCTCGCGAAACCATTCCGGCAGCCCGATCAACAGGACGGCCGCCAGCACCACGCCGATCTGGCTGCCCATGCCGCCCAGCACGACGATGGCGAGGATGATCGCCGATTCGATGAAGGTGAAGCTCTCGGGACTGATGAAGCGCTGCTTGGCGGCGAAGTACGAGCCGGCGAAGCCCGCGAACATGGCGCCAACGGCGAACGCCGTGAGCTTGGTGTTGGTCGGATTGATGCCCAGCGCCTTGGCTGCCGTCTCGTCCTCGCGCAGCGCCTCCCAGGCGCGGCCGACCGGGAGGCGGCGCATGCGCTGGGTGAAGATGTTGGTGATCAGCGCCAGCGCCAGGATGATGTAGTAGAGGAAGATCAGGCGGTGGATGCCGTCGAAGGGAAAGCCCAGCATCTCCGACACCGTCGTTCCGCCGGCCGGTGCGGTCTCGGCGAACACTGCGCCGAACAGGGTCGGACCCGGGATCGTGCCGATGCCGGCCGGACCATTGGTGAGATCGACCCAGTTGAGCAGCACCAGGCGGATGATCTCGCCAAACCCCAGGGTGACGATGGCGAGGTAGTCGCCGCG
>DATGZZ010000117.1:0-3164 GCA_035296945.1 Reyranella sp. | reverse complement strand
TCGGCACGGCGATCCAGCGCGTCAGGATTGCCCAGCCGGCGAGGTCGATGATGGCGGCGGGGCTCGGCCACAACACCCAGCCCAGCAGGCCGGCCAACGCCCAGCCCAGTCCCAGGACCTGCTGCACGATGACGAAGAAGGCGACGATGCAGAGGACGTCGACCAGCAGGACGCCGGCATAAAAGCCGTGATTGCTGAAACCGAACGCCTCGGTGAGGACATACGCCAGCAGCTGGTTGCCGAGCCCGTATTGCGTGCGCGCCTCGACGTAGGGTGTCGCCCCGAGGCGGATCTGCTCGAGCGCGCCCAGGTGCACGAGCGAGTGATACTCGTAGAACTTCCCCAGCGCCGCCTCGCCCGCCGGAACGATGTCGCGCAAGGCCTCGGCGCCCAGCCAGCAATAGGCGGCGACCGCCACGACAACGGCGCCGGCCCCGCGCGCCAGCCACGAACGGCGCGGTGCCGCGTGTGTCTCGCGCCATCCGTAGGTCGGCGCGAAGAACAGGCACACCATCGCCCGGTGGAACAGGACGAAGGCTGCGATGACCAAGTAGGCGAAGACCAGCTGGCGCTTGTCGAGCAGGCTCCACACCGCGACCACGTCGTCGCGCGTGAGGCCCGTCGTCGTCAGCGCCAGCCAGGCGTAGCCGCCGACGGCGCCGACGATGCCCGCGCAATAGAGCAGGACGGCGAGGATGCCGGGCGTGCCGCCGGGGCGGATCGCGAGCCCGACGCCGCTGGCGAAGCGGCCGATCGCGTCGTCGAGGGGCAAGGTCCCGGCTCGGGCGAGGCCATGGATGAGGACCAGCGCCAGGATTGACGTCGGCGCCGCAAGAAGAGCGAATGTCGCCTTTGCCGGAAAGACCGTCGCCTCGACGAGCAGCAGGACCGCCGCCGTGAGCGCGATGACACCGCATAGATAGAGGTTGCTGGCCGGCCCCTGCAAGGCCCATCGCAGCCGTCGCGCGATCCCTGTCGGCACTAGCGCGGCTTTCTCAAGGCGGACGAACGGCCCCAGATCAGCCGGTTCGACACGACGAACCGCCAGATGACGTCGATGACCAGCCCCATCGACGCGGCGATGAAGGTGTGGCCCTGCAGGCTCATGTAGGTGATCTGGGCGGTGCTGACGTTGGCCACGATGCCGACCGAGGCGACCACGCCGTAGAGCAGCAGGCCCTTGTAGAAGGCCGGCCCGCGCAGCCGGTCATCCGAATAGGTGAGCACGTTGTTGATCGTGAAGTTGAACACCATCGCCACCACCGTGGCGACGGCCTGCGCCACCCAGAAGACGGCGCCGAGGTCCATGCTGGCGTAGAGGACGGAGAAGTGAAAGATCGAGCCGATCAGCCCGACGCCGACGAAGCTGACCAGGCGCGGCGGCAGCATGCCACGCGAGAGTTTCGAGACGATGTCGCAGGCCAGCAGCCACAGTACATAGAGCTCCAGCTTCGATTCGCCGTGTCGACGGCGCTGGAACTCAAAGGGCAGCTCGCGGATCGTGACGTTGCGGTTGTGATAGACCAGGTCGAAGAAGACCTTGAAGCCGTCGGCCTGCATCTGCGGGATGGAGTCGAGGAACAACCGCCGCGAGGTGGCGAAGAAGCCGGTCAGGGGATCGCTGAGCGCCGTGCCGAGGAAGGAGTTCGTCAGCCTGTTGCCCCAGTCGGAAAGACGCCGGCGCCGATCGGACAGGCCTGTTTCGCCCGCGCCCTTCATGAAACGCGAGCCGGAGACGATGTCGTGCCCCGCCTGCAGCGCTTCGAGCATCTTGGGAATGAGCGCAGGTTCGTGCTGCAGGTCGCCGTCCATGACGACGATCACCTCGCCGTGCGCGGCCTGCACGCCCCAGTGGACGGCCGAGGCGAGGCCGCGCTCCTGGACGCGCTGGATGCACCTGACATTGTCGTGGCTGAGGCCAAGCGCGCGCACGGCGTCGGCCGTGCCGTCGGGCGAATCGTCGTCGACGACCACGAGTTCCCAGGCGCTGCCGGCAAGCGCCTGCGCGAGGCCGTCGTAGATCATCGGAATATTGCCTGCCTCGTTGTAGGTCGGCACGACGACCGAGACCTGCGGCACCGTCATGGCCGGGCGACCGCGATCAGGAGGTTGCCGCAGCCGAGGTGGCCGATGCCACGCTCGACGGCGTCGAGCCAATGCGCCGGACGCTGGCCGAGCACGGCGGCAAAAGGCGCGAGGCCGACGGCCGTGCCGATGTCGACTTTGGCGTAGCCGGCTTGGGCGAGATCGGCGGCGAGCCTCCCGCGGCGGTATTTGTTGACGTGCTGCTGCTCGTAGCTGACGCGGCTGACGCGATTGACGCCCCATTCGATCAGCGGCCACAGCGAGCGGTAGTTGGGGGTCGTCACGACCAGGCGACCCTGCGGCGACAGCAGCCCGCGCGCCTCGGCGAGCAGACGGCGCGCGTCGGCCGGCGGCAGGTGCTCGATCACCTCGATCATGGTGATGGCGTCGAAACGCTCGCCGAGGCTGGGCAGAGCCTGCGTCGAGAAGCGATGCCTGGCCGTCCCGTACCGCCGGTTCGCATACTCGACCTGCGGCGCGCTGACGTCGATGCCGAGGCACTCGACGCCGCCCAGGTAGTTGCCGATGAAGGTGCCGGGCCCGCAGCCGATATCCAGGACCTTGCCGACCCCGTCCAGGCGAGCGGCGACGGCGCGGAACTTCAGGTCGTGCCAGAAGAACCGTACGCCAGCCTTGCGCTGATGGATCTCGTCGTAAAAGCCCGCCGGAATGTCTTTGTCGTAGTCGTAGCCAGGGGTCGCCATTGCCTCTTCTCGGGCCATGGCGACATACTACACGGAATCGCGCGTCAGCGCTCATTGCCGGGAGCGCGCCACTTCCGTGCGCTCATGGGAGCGCGGACCTCCAGGTCCGCGTCATGACTCATGAGCGGACCTGGAGGTCCGCGCTCCGCATGACCATGAGGCCACTGCGTGGCGCTCCCAGCAACGCTCAGTCCGCCGCCGACCTCTTAGGCACCATGCAGAAGCCCTGCGCCTCGATGCCGAGCGGCGGATTGAACTTCGAGCGGAAGTTCTCCATGGCGATGGCCGCCGTCAGCTCGACGATCTGCGGCTCGGTGAAGTGCTTCTTCAGCTCGGCGAAGAAAGCCTCGTCGACCTTCTGGCCGGTCGTAGTGA
>DATGZZ010000116.1:0-2866 GCA_035296945.1 Reyranella sp. | reverse complement strand
GCCGTAGTGCCGGCCGATCGCCGCGCGCAGGGCGCTCGAATCGCCGTCGGGATAGCGATGCAGTTCGGTCGCCGCCTTGGCATAGGCTGCCATCGCCTTGGGGCTGGGGCCGAGCGCGCCTTCGTTCGACGACAGCTTGGCGATCGTCTGCTTGCCCTCGACCGAGTCCTTGCCCGGTACATAGGGCGCGATCTTCATGATGCCCGGACGCGGGGTAAGCGCGTTCATCGCGATCTCCTAAATTGGTCAGGCCCGCGCTGTCGACGGGACGGCGTAGGCGCCGATGGCCGCGACGCGACCGTTCTCGAGCTCCAAGGCGGCCTCGAGCTCGCGCAGGCGTGGGTCGCTATCGGCGATCACGCTCGGCAGCTCGACGAGATAGTGATGCACGCCGCCTGCAAGCTGGTCCAGCACCGAAGTGAAAGCGGGGAGGCCGGCCTTGACCAGCGCGCCGGAGATGCGGTTGCGGCTGAGGCCGCCCACCGACTCGAGCGACACCAGGGCGCGATCGTCGCCCGATTCCTCGGGCTCCATGCGCGCCAGCACGAAGGCCTGGATGCCGCGCGCGCGGGCGTTGGGCATGACCAGAAAGGGCAGGCGCGCGACGATATTCGGAAGCGTGGCGTCACGGCCCGCCAGCAACGGCCACCACGGCGCCGCATCGGCCTCGATCGGCACCGGCACGACGCCAAGCGTCGAGGGATTGGCGCGCACTGCGGCCAGCACCTGGGCCGGCGTGTCGTTGGCGACGAAGGTGATCTGGCAGCCGAAATGATCGCGCGCCAGGTCCCAGTAACCGGGCTGGTCGTGCGGCCGGCAGATCGCGACCTTGATGTCCGGCGTCTGCATCAGGGTGAAGGCGCACATCATCTCGCGCCACATGCGGTAGACGGCGGCGGCGGGGAACGGTCCCTGATGGGTCTCGAGGCGCTGGCGCATGACCTGCGCCTCGCGGCCGGGCCTGAGCGCCAGCCCGCCCGGCGGCTTGGAAGCGGCGATGCGATCAACCAAGGCTGCGCGGCGCCGGATCAGGCCATGCAACTCGCCGTCGATGGCGTCGATTTCCTGGCGCAAGCTGTCGAGACTGGGGGCGTCCATGAAGCCGTTGGTTGTCCTGTGAGGCAGCGGCGATACTACGTCCGGCCGGCCCCCGTAAAGGCAAGAAACCTCAGGAGTGCTTGCGCAATTCCGGCGACCTCCGTATAGAGGCCTCTCCGTGGAATTTGAGCCGACCGGCTTGCGACCACGTTAATCCTCGCTAAAAGGTCGGAGCGCTCGAAAAAAGCCCCCGCCCTTGCCGGTCGGGGGCTTTTTCGTTGGCATTTTGCCGCGCCGAGGGAGAGGACATGGAGGCTGCGATCGACAAGCCGCCGCTCGAGGGGCCGCTGGCCGACGCCGAGCGCAAGGCGCTGGCCCGATGCCGCCACGCGGTCCTGGGCGTCGTGCGGCCGCTTCGGCTCGACTGCGGAGTCGAGCTCGGCCCCTATCGCGTGGCCTACCAGACCTACGGCACACTCAACGCCGACAAGTCGAACGCCGTGCTGATCTGCCATGCGCTGACGCTCGACCAGTTCGTGGCCGAGGAGCATCCCGTCACCGGCAAGGAAGGCTGGTGGGAGAGCCTGGTCGGGCCGGGCAAGGTGCTCGATCCGGCACGCTACTTCATCATCTGCATCAACGTGCTGGGCGGCTGCATGGGCACCACCGGCCCGCTTGCCCCAGATCCGGCCGGCCAGCCGTGGAATCTGCGTTTTCCGGTGGTCACCGTGGCCGACATGGTGCGCGCCCAGGCGGCCCTGCTCGACCATCTCGGCATCCCCGACCTGTTCTGCGTGATCGGCGGCTCGATGGGCGGCATGCAGGTGCTGGAATGGGCGGCGAGCTATCCCGCTCGTGTCTTCTCGGCCGTGCCGATCGCCTGCGCGGCGCGCCATTCGGCGCAGAACATCGCCTTCCACGAGGTCGGCCGCCAGGCGATCATGGCCGATCCCGAATGGAAGGGCGGCGACTATCGCCAGCACAACACCGTGCCGGCGCGCGGGCTTTCGGTGGCGCGCATGACCGCGCACATCACTTATCTTTCCGAGCAGGCGCTGCAGCGCAAGTTCGGCCGCGCCCTGCAGGACCGCGACGCGCTGGGCTTCGGCTTCGACGCCGACTTCCAGGTCGAGAGCTACCTGCGCCACCAGGGCTCGACCTTCGTCGACCGCTTCGACGCCAACAGCTACCTCTACATCACGCGCGCCATGGATTACTTCGACCTGGCCGCCGCGCATGGCGGCGTGCTGGCCAACGCCTTCAAGGGCACACCGACGCGTTTCTGCCTGTTCTCCTTCACCAGCGACTGGCTGTTCCCGACGCGCGAGAGCCGCGAGATCGTGCATGCGCTGAACGCGGCCGCCGCCAACGTCTCGTTCGTCGAGGTCGAGAGCGACAAGGGCCATGACGCCTTCCTGCTCGACGAACCGGAGATGTTCCGCACCTTGAGCGGCTTCCTCAAGGGCGCGGCATCGGTGCGCGGCCTGAGGCTGGCGGCATGAACGACGACGACAACGTGAAGGGCGTGACCGTGACTGCCGCCATCCGCGTCGATCTTCAGCTCATCGCCGACATGGTGGCGCCCGACACCCGTGCGCTCGACGTCGGCTGCGGCGACGGCGCGCTGCTGGCCTACCTGGCCGACTTCAAGGGAGTCGATGCGCGCGGCATGGAACTCAGCCAGGCCGGCGTGAATGCCTGCGTGGCCAGCGGCCTGTCGGTGATCCAGGGCGACGCCGACGCCGATCTGCGCGCCTATCCCGACAATGCCTTCGACTATGTGATCCTGAGCCAGACGCTGCAGGCCACGCGCGAGCCGCGCCAGGTG
>DATGZZ010000115.1:0-4982 GCA_035296945.1 Reyranella sp. | reverse complement strand
GACGGCTTGGGATCGCCACTCGGATGGTTGTGCACCAGGATCTGGGCGGCGGCGTTCAGCGTCAGCGCGCGCTTCACCACCTCACGCGGATAGACAGGCGTATGGTCGATGGTGCCGCGCTGCTGGACCTCGTCGGCTATGAGCACGTTCTTGCGGTCGAGGAAGAGGATGCGGAACTGCTCGGTCTTCTCGTGGGCGAGCGCCGCGTGGCAGTAGTCGATGAGCTGCTGCCAGTTGGTCAGCACCGGCATGTCCTTGACCTTGCGCTCGGCGAGCCGCCGGCCGGCCTCACGGGACGCCTTGAACAGCACGAGCGTGCGCTGGTCGATGTCGAACTCGCGCAGCTGCGCGGACTCGGCGGCGAAGACGTCGCCCAGCGTGCCGAAGCGGTCGAGCAGCCGCTTGGCCAGCGGCTTGGTGTCGATGCGCTCGATCGAATAGAAGAGCAGCAGCTCGAGCAGCTCATAGTCTTCCAGCAGCTCCGCGCCCGCCCTCATGACGCGCTCCCGCACGCGGCTGCGATGGCCGTGATAGTGCGGCGGCGGTTCGGCCGCGGCTGCGTTATGTCCAACGCCCGCCGGCCGTGCTTCGAGCGCCGAGGCGAGCCGGTTGGTCGGATCGTCGCCGGAGAATTCCCAGCACTGGTCGAGCCGGTTCCAGGTGCCGCCCGCCTCGCGCAGCAGCAGGCGGTACGAAAGGGTGTTGCCGATGACACGCCAGCGATCCTCCCCGGCCTGGACGCGCAATCCTGCCGAGAGAAGCGTGCACAGCGCGTCGTCGCTCGCAGCGACGGCCTTGGCAGTGCGCCCGGTCTTGGCTTCAGAACGTCGGTCCACGTCCTGAGGACGAATCGACAGGGCCGACCGTTACAGGGAGATTTGTCGACCTTTCAGGCCGAGACGGCCGTGCGCGGGCAGGGGGCGTCCGCCTACTTGTAGACCTCGACCGCCTGCATCATGCCCAACTCCTCATGATTCATCATGTGACAGTGCAGCATGAAGACGCCGGTGTAATCGAGGAAGCGCGTGCGGATGACTGTACTGCCGCCTTTCGCGGGCCGAGGCACGACCACGGTGTCGCGCCACATCCGATCGGCCTGCGGCTGACCGCCGATCTCGACGACCTGGAACGGGTTGGTGTGGATGTGAAACATATGATCGTCGTGCTGGTGGGTATTGCGGATCGTCCATTCCTCCACCGCCCCCAGGCGCACCCGCTGGTCGATGCGCGCGGGATCGAAGACCTTGCCGTCGACCGTAAAGGCATATTCCTGCCAGTGACCGGCAACGTTGTTCTGCGGCTCGGTGGCCCCGAAAACCAGCGTGCGCCGGCCCGAGATCTCGCTGTCGCTGATCGTCTCGAGCGGCGGCTTGGGCAGTGCGACCGGGAGCTTCATCGGCAGAGGCTCGCCCGCCACGACCACGCGTGCCAGCGGTCCGGTGGGCGAGTCGTGGCCCTGGTCGTACGGCATGGCGTTCAGGTCATACGTGCCGGGGCTGCCCGCCTGTACCAGCACGTCGGCGCGCTGGCCCGGCGCCATCAGCAGCTGCTTCATTTCCTGGATTGCGCCGAGCTGAATGCCGTCACAGGCAATGACGTTCAGCCGATGCTTGTCGAGTTCCAGCAGCAAGTTGTTCTGGTACTGCGAGCCGACCAGCCGCCAGCGCTGCACCTCTCCCGGCCGCATGTCGATGATTGATCGCCGCTGGCCGTTGATCGCGAGGAAGCGCGTCGCGGTTTCCGGAAAGAGGGTGCCGAAGTCCTCGACCATGTAGAAGGCATCGAACACGACCTCCGACAGCAGCATGACGCGCTCGCGGGCCTGGGCGATCTCGGGGATGTCGCCAAAGTCGCCTTCGACGACGATGGTGCCCGTCATGCCGCTTGCCACCTGCACGTCGGCCGAACCGTGGTGATGCGGATGGTACCAGTAGGTGCCGCGCGTGTGGTCGGCCGGCAAGGTGATCTCGATGTCGTACGACTTGCCCGGCAGCATCGAGCGCATGACGTTGTCGGCGATGCCGCTCGGGCTGCAGTGCGCGCCGTGGAAATGGAAATTCGTGTTGTTGTTCTGATGCGGAAGCGACGGGTTGGCAGGCTGCCGGTCGCGGTTGGGTGGCAGGTCGTTGATGAGCCGGATCTTCAGGGTTTCGCCCGGCTTCATGCGCAGGGTGGGCGCCAAGCCGCCTTCGTAGGACCGCAGATAGAGACGCATGCCGCCGATGTCGCGATAGGCATAGGCGCAGCGCAGGCTGGTACTGAGCACACCGTTTGCCGAGCGGCGGGTCTCGGGCTCGACCAGCGGTTGGTCCATCGCCGCCACGACGGGCAGCTTCGTGATGCCGAGTTCGGGCACGTGAACGTGCGCTCTGGCAGACTGTCCTGACGCGGCGCGCGGGCCCAGTGCCAGCGCGCCAACCGCCAAACCGGCCCGTAGCATGCCGCGCCGCGAGGCTTGCGAGTCAAACCCGCGGCTCATGCGGAACAGTCTCTGCTCTTTGGAAATGATTTCGCTCCCCGCGAGGTGCCCGGCGCCAGGCCAGAACCAGACGCCATTAACGCACCGTGGTCCCCACAAGACCAAAATAACATGCAGCCATACCGCACACCAGCAGGTGCTGCGATCGCTCAGGACCAACCGTTACAGGAAGAGTTGTCCGGCCTTCAGGCCGACACGGCCTTGCGCGGCTCGTCGCCGATGGCGGCGAGATCGTAGGGCGGCTTGGCCAGGCCCTTGGGCGACAGGGTGAAGAATTCGACGCCTGTCTCGGTGATGCCGACGGAGTGCTCGAACTGCGCTGACAGCTGCTTGTCGCGCGTCACCGCGGTCCAGCCGTCGCTCAGGATCTTCACCTGCCAGGTGCCGGCATTCACCATCGGCTCGACAGTGAAGAACATGCCGGGCTTCAGCACCGGGCCGGTGTTGGCTTTGCCGTAGTGCAGGATGTTGGGCGCATCGTGGAAGATGCGGCCGAGCCCGTGGCCCGAGAAGTCGCGCACGACGGAGAACCGCTGCGCTTCGACAAAGCTCTGGATGGCGTGGCCGATGTCGCCGACACGGCCGCCTGGCTTGGCGGCGGCGATGCCGCGCATCATCGCCTCGTAGGTGATGTCGCAGAGGCGCCGCGCCTTCACGCCGACGTCGCCGCAGAAGAACATGCGGCTGGTGTCGCCGTACCAGCCGTCGAGGATCACCGTGACGTCGATGTTGACGATGTCGCCCGACTGCAGGCGCTTGTCCGACGGAATGCCGTGGCAGACCACGTGGTTGATCGACGTGCAGATCGACTTCGGATAGCCGCGGTAGCCCAGCGGGGCGGGGATCGCCTTGTGGTCGAGGATGTAGTCGTGACAGAGCTTGTCGAGCTCGGCCGTGCTGATGCCGGGCTGCACATGGGGCGTGATGAAGTCGAGCGTCTCGGCCGCCAGCCGGCCGGCGCGGCGCATGCCCTCGAAGCCCTCCGGGCCGTGGATCTTGATCGTGCGCTCGTCGCGCCGCCAATAGTCGTCGCTGTCGTCGATGAAATCGCGGGGACTGCTCATGCGCCATATTTGGCATGCGATACCGGCCGTAACAAGACCGTGCGGCGCTTGGCCCCCCGGCGGACCTCCGCTAGTGTCCTGAAAGAAAAGGAAAATGAGCGTGGCAATGTCCGAGCCGGCAAAAATCGTGACCGCCTGCATTGTCGTCATCGGCAATGAGATCCTGAGCGGGCGGACTCGCGATTCCAACATCCAGTACCTCGCCACCGAGCTCGGCCAGCTCGGCGTGCAGGTCCGCGAATGCCGCGTCATCCCCGACATCGAGACCACGATCGTCGCCACCATCAACGAGGTGCGCCGGAAGTTCGACTACGTCTTCACCACCGGCGGCATCGGCCCGACGCACGACGACATCACCGCCGATTCGATCGCCAAGGCCTTCGGCGTCGGCATCTCCGAGCATCCCGAGGCGGTGGCGCGCATGACGCGGCATTATGGCGACGTCGCCCTGTTCACGCCGGCCCGGCGGCGCATGGCGCGCGTGCCGCACGGCGGGCTGCTGGTCGACAACCCCGTGTCGGTGGCGCCGGGCTTCCAGATGGAGAACGTCTTCACCTTCGCCGGCATCCCCAAGGTCGCCGAGGCGATGTTCCAGTCGATGAAGCACAAGCTGGTCGGCGGCACGCCGGTACTGTCGCGCACCGTGCGCACCAACCTGCCCGAGGGCATCATCGCCGAGCCCCTGGGCGCGCTGCAGCAGCGCTACGACGATCTCGACATCGGCAGCTACCCCGCCTTCCGCAACGGCAAGCCCAGCGTCTCGCTGGTGCTGCGCGGCACGGATGATGCACGGCTCGCCGCCGCAGCGGTCGAGCTTCTGGCTACGATCCGCGGCATGAACGGCGAGGCGGAGGAGTTTGCCCAGTAAACTTTCGAGCAGGCTTGCAGCGGCGGTTCAATGGGGAGTGCTGATCGCCCTGTCGGCCGGCATCGCAGCCTTCCTGTTGTGGATCCACGCACCGGCGGCCCTGATGCTGGGGCCGCTGATCGCCGGCATCGTCGTTGCCGCCTCCGGCGGCAAGGTGGCGTTCCCGTTGCCGCCCTTCGTGCTGGCCCAGGGCGTCGTCGGCTGCCTGATCGCCAGCATGGTGCCCCTGTCGATCGTCGACGACGTGCTGCGCCACTGGGTGCTGTTCGGCGCCGGCGTCGTGCTGGTCGTCGTGGTCTCGAGCCTGCTCGGCTGGCTGATGACGCGCTGGCAGATGATGCCCGGCACGACGGCGCTGTGGGGCACCAGCGCGGGCGCCGCCTCGGTGATGACCATCATGGCCGAGCACTACGGCGCCGACCCGCGCCTCGTCGCCTTCATGCAGTACCTGCGCGTCGTCGGCGTGGCGGCGGTGGCAGCCCTCGTGGCGCGGCTGTTCGGCATCAGCCCCGCGCATGCACCGGACGCGATCATCTGGTTTCCCAAGGTTGCCTGGCTGCCGCTCGCCGAG
>DATGZZ010000114.1:0-3353 GCA_035296945.1 Reyranella sp. | reverse complement strand
AATCAAACACCTCCCCCGTCATACGGGGGAGGCCGGGAGGGGGAAAGCATCAGAGGAGAGGGGTGGAAGGCGAAGATCATGATCTGAAACAAGCCAGCAGCACGACTTTGGCCTTCCCCCTCCCGGCCTCCCCCGTATGACGGGGGAGGTGTTTGATGGGGTCACTCCGCCGCGGCCGCCTTGGCGGGCTTCAAATCGGTCGAATACTTCAGATGCACCGGTGCGTTCGACTCGAACGGGCTCTTGAGGTCGAGACTCTTGGCGATCTCGCGGATCGCCGGGAAGACCTCCTGGCCCATCAGCCGGACGCAGGTGAGCGAGTCTTCCTGGCTGACGCGACCGTCGTTGCCCCACAGGGCCAGGATGCCGGGCCGCGTCTGCTCGAGGATGCGCTTCAGCTTGGCCACGACCTGGTCAGGCGTGCCGTAGATGATGCGCAGGTCCTCGACCTGCTGCTCGAAGCTCGTATTGCCGCGCGGATTGATGGCGCGGCCGGCGGCGAACTCGACGAAGGCGCGCCGGTTGGTGGGCGAGCCGTAGCCCGAGGGCGTGCTCCATACCGGATGGGCGAGCCCGGTGAACTCGCCCTGCATCCAGCGGAACTGCTTGGCGTTCTCGCGCGCCTTGTCCTCGTTGTCGGAGATGTGGACCTGGATCAGGTAGCCGCGGTTCTCCGGCCCGCCGACATAGCCCGACTGCAAGGCCACCTGGTCGTAGAGCTCCCAGATCTTCTTGGTCTGCTCGATCGAGGTGTTGAGGGCGATGTAGGGGTAGCGCTGTTGCGCGGCCCACACGATCGTCTCCTTGCTGATCACGCCCGGGATCCAGACGCGCGGATAGGGCTTCTGCAGCGGCACCGCCCACGGGTTCACCACGCGATGCTGGTAGTGCGTCCCCTCGAAGCGAAACGGCCCGGTCCTGGTCCAGGCCTGCGTGATCAACTCGTGCGCCTCCTCGAAGCGTTCGCGGTTGAAGGCCGGGTTGACGCCGGTGGCGAGCTGCTCCTGGCCGCCGCCGCGCACGAAGCCCGAGACCAGCCGGCCCTTGGAGATCATGTCGATCATGGCGAGCTCTTCGGCGAGCCGGATCGGGTTCTCCGCGAGCGGCAGCGGATTGCCCAGCATGACGATCTTCACCTTCTTGGTCATGCCGGCCAGGATGGCGGCGAAGATGTTGGCCTTGGCCTGCATGCAGAACGGCGCGTTGTGATGCTCGTTCAGCATGATGCCGTCGATGCCGACCTCCTCGGCCAGCATGTATTGCTCGATGTAGTTGTTGTAGAGCCGCGAGCCCGCGACCGGATCGAAGTGCTTGTTGGAGAACATCAGCGCGGTGGCGCCGAAATCGCGGCCGGCCTGCTCGTCGTAGGCCGACATCGGCTGCTCGGTGAAATACATCAGGTGCATGGCGTCTACTCCCGACCGATGAAATTGGTGACCAGCTTGGCGAGCGCCTCGGGCTGCTCCATGTCGACGGCATGCCCGCACGACCTGACGATCTCCAGGTGCGCATCGGGCAGCGATTCAAGGTAGCGCTTGCCGGCGCTTACAGGCACCACCTTGTCGTCGTCGCCCCACACGATCAGCGCTGGCGTACGCACGGTCTTCAGCAGATGGGGCAGCGTCTGGCTGTACATGTAGGGCTTCCAGGCGATGCGGAAGCTCATCTCGCGGCAGATGTCCCACATCTCGAGCTGGTCGACCGAGGGCTCCGCGCCATAGACGCGGTCGAACGCCTTCTGGTCGTGGAAGGCCGCGCGCGCGTAGTCGATGTAGCCGGTGACGGCGAGGTCGAGGATGTCGCCCACCGGCGGCTTGATGCCCATGGCGCCGACCAGCACCAGGTGCGAGAGGTCGGCCGGCGCCATGGTCGCCATCTCGGCCGCGATCCAGCCGCCGAAGCCCAGCCCGACCAGCGCCGGCTTGGCGACCTTCAGTTCGCTTAAAAGGCCGCGATAGATCACGGCGATGTCGCGCACGCTGCGCATCCAGTCCGGCCGCTCGGAGCGGCTGTAGCCCGGATGATGCGGGACGATCACCGCGTGGCTGGCCGCGAGCGCGTCGTAGAACGGCAGATTGTCGAGCGTGCCGGTCTCGTGATGCAGGACCAGCAGCGGACGTCCCCGGCCAGCACGCTTCACATGGAGCTTGGTCCCGCCGGCTTCCACGGTGGAGCTCGCCCAGTCGACCGCCATACCCGATTTCCTCCGCTTATTGCGAGGATCGTTGCAACCGGGCCTAGACGAGTCAAACTTGCGGTCCCGCAGGGCAGTATTTCGCCGCGCTTTTAGGCGTCGCCACCCAACGCGTCGCGCAGGCGAGCCGAAGCGGCGCGGCCCAAGGTCAACGCCTCGTCCATGCCCTGCAGCAGGATGCGCGCCGTCTCGCGCGACGGCGTCTCGACCCGGCGCAGGCGGTCGCGATTGACGATCAGCGAGCGCCCGAGCCGCAGGAACGGCGGCGACGGCAGCAGGGTCTCGAAATGGGCCAGGGTGCGCCAGATCATCAGCGCCGGCTGGTCGGCGACGAAGACATGCGTGAAATCGCCGTCGGCGCGCACCGCGACGATCTCTTCGGTCTGGGCGAGCAGCGTGCGCTTGGGCGTGCGCAGGGCGATCACGCCACGGCCGGCGGACGCCGGCTCCTCGCCACGGGCGAGCTGGCGCTCGACGCGCGTCAGCGATTCGGCCAGCCGCTCGGGCGCCACGGGCTTCAGCAGATAGTCGACGGCGTTCACGGCGAAGGCCTCGACCGCATGCTCGGCATAGGCCGTGACGAACACGACGATGGGCGGCCTGTCCAGCGCCGCCAGCAGGTCGAAGCCGTCGCCGCCGCCGAGCTCGATATCGAGGAAGATCATCTGCGGCCGGGTGCGCTCGATCTCCTGCAGGGCCTGCGTCACGCCCTCCGCTTCGCCGACGATCTCGACCTCGGGATGCGCCGCCAGCAGCCGGCGCATGGCCTGGCGCGCCAGATGCTCATCGTCGACGATCAGGACCCGGAGCACGGTTCGCCCTCCAGCGTGAGCTTGGCCATCACCTTGTTGTCAGCCTCGGCCAGCGTGAAGGCGTGGCGGCCGGGATAGTGCAGGTCGAGACGGCGCCTGACGTTCTCCAGGCCAATGCCCGACCGGCGCCGGCGTGAAGCGGCCGCCTCTGCAAGCGTGCCGGTGTTCTCGATCTGGATGTGCAGGACGTCGCCCGCGGTGCGGATGTCGATATGGACGTCCAGCCCATCGTCGCGCCGGCCATACTTGACGGCGTTCTCGACCAGTGGCTGCAGCAGGAAGCTTGCGATCCGCCGCGCGCCGGCAGCGTGCTCGACATGGATATGCGTCCTCAGCCGCTCGCCGAA
>DATGZZ010000113.1:0-3528 GCA_035296945.1 Reyranella sp. | reverse complement strand
GCCAGCGCCAGCAGGGTGGTCAGCGTCCAGGCAAGGGCGCGCCACTGTCGCGCCGCCACCAGCGCCACCGGCACCAGGATCCAAAGCTGCGGCTTGAAGGAGAGTGCGCCCAGCAACAGGCCCGCCGCGCCCGGCGAGCGCTCGAGCAGGCGCAGGCCGCCATAGAGCAGGGCAAGGCTCAGGAACGTGTTCTGCCCCGCCAGCACGACCTCGGCGGCGGCCGGTGACAGCAGCACCGCGAGCCAGCCCCACGGGTCGCGCCGGCCTTCGACGGCGGTCGCCAGTGCCGCCGTCGCGGCCATGAACAGGCCGTAGGCCTTGGCCACGGCGAACGCGCCCAGCGGCAACAGCATCAGCAGGAAGATCGGCGGATAGAAGAACGGCCTGAAGGTGGCGGAGGGGTCCAACCGATCAGGATAGCTGGCGATCTGGAAGCGGGTGAAGGCATCGATGTCGTAGACCAGCGCCAGCTTGCCCTGGAAGAAGGCGCGGGCGGCGGCATGGAACACCAGGAAGTCCGGGAACAGGATGTCGACCAGCGGTCCGATCACCGGTCCGCGCGTCAGCGAGAAGATGACGAAGAGCAGATCATACAGTCCGACGGCACCGCAGAAGAGGGCAGCGATGCGAAGGTCGGACCGACCCGTCATTCGTTGAACCAGGTCGTGAAGTCTCTGAGCGGCGCGCGCTCGGTGATCAGGTTGTTGGGCACCGCGTCGGGATCGGCATAGCCCAACGCCAGGCCGCAGATCACGACCTCCTCGTCGGCGATCTTGAGCTCGCGGCGCACGACGTGCTGGTAGCGGCTGAAGGCGGCCTGCGGGCAGGTGTGCAGGCCCTTCTCGCGCGCCAGCAGCATGAGCTGGTCGAGGAAGATGCCGCAGTCGATCCACTGGCCGTTGCCCATGCGCCGCTCGACGCACAGGATCATGCCGACCGGCGCGTCGAAGAAATCGTAGTTCTTGCGGAACTGCTTCAGCATGCCGGCGGCATCGCCGCGCGGCACGCCGAGCAGGGTGTAGAGCTGCTTGCCGACGAGCTTGCGGCGCTGGTCGTACACCGCCGTGAATTCCTTCGGGTACACGTTGTATTCGGCACCCGGGCCATTATCGCCCTCGTCCATCGCCTTGAGGATGGCGGCCGACAGCCGCTGCCGCGCCTTGCCCTGGGTGACGTAGAGCTTCCACGGCTGCAGGTTGCCGTTCGACGCTGCGCGGCTTGCCGTCGAGATGATCCATTCGATATCGGCCTGCGGCACGGGATCGGCCTTGAACACGCGCATCGAGCGGCGGGAGTTGATGGCTTCGGACACGCGCATGAAAGATCAGCTCCGATTGAGATGGCGGCGCAGGAAGTCGAACAGCTTACGCCGGGTCTGCGCGTTCTGCTGCTCGGTGAAGAAATGCGTACCGCCTGGCACAATGAAGGTCTCGACCTCCTTGCCGTGGCTCTTCAGCGCCTCGGCCATCGCCTGCACCTGCTCGACCGGCACGTTCTCGTCGCGATCGCCATGGACCAGCAGCACCGGTGCGTCGATCTGCGCCACCCGCAGGATCGGCGAGCGCACCGGCAAGCCTTCGGGCCCGCACAGGTCGTCGAGATAGTCGCGGATGAAGGGATTGGCCTCGCGCCAGCGCGCCAGGTCGGTGGGGCCGTAGAAGGAGGCGACGGCACGGATCGGCGGCTTGTGCGCCGCCACCAGCAGCGCCACCTGGCCGCCCATCGAGGCGCCGACCACCGCGATGCGCTCCTTGTCGACCAGTGGCCGCTTGGCCAGCCAGTCGATCGCCGCCAGCACGTCGAGCGGCTGGCGCAGCCCCTGGTCGCTTTCGCCGTCGGACCCCAGCCAGCCGCGCAGCGACAAGGCGAGGGCCGCGTAACCGTTGGCCGTGCAGGTCCGCGCCAGCCCGACCATGTTGTGCGCGTGCCCGGCGAAGCCGTGCAGCAGGATCACCGCCGGATAGGGCGGCGTGCCGGCCTGCGGCTTGAAGAAGTAGCCGCCCAGGCTCACCCCGTGACCGGGCACCTGCACCTGCTCGGCATCGGCCACTTCGGGCAATTCGTCCCAGCGATGCGCCACCTCGATCGGCACGCCGTCGGGATCGCGGAAGGCCACCGAGTAGTAGCCGGGCGCGAAGTAGTCGAGTTCCTTGGGCGGCTGCAGGATCTCGGCCCCGGCGTCGCGCAGCTCGGCGAAGACCTGGTTGACCTGGCCGCGGCTCTCGGCCGACACCGCAAGCCACAGCGCGCCCGGGCCGTAGGCGATCCCTTCCTTGGCCTGGCGCATGACGAAGTGATCGTAGCCGCGCGACCACATCACGCGGTCCGGGCCAGCCCAGACGCGGCGAAAGCCCAGCATGGGCAGCCACAGGCGATGGAAGGCGACCGAGCGGCCGAGGTCGCTCACTTCGATCGCAGCACCGGCGAAGGAGGAACGTGGAGGCATCAGCGCTGAGGCAACCCGAGCAGACGCTGCTCGTCGCGCCGCAGATCTTCTTCGCCGGCCAGGAAGAACTCGTCGAGCTGCGGCGGCTTCACCTTGGTGCTGCTCAGCATGGCGTGCGCCTGGCCGCGATGATGGATCTGGTGCTGGAAGAGATGCTCCAGGATGGAGGCGACGGAAGAGGGCGGCGGCGTGCGGTTGGGCCGCGGCAGGACCAGGCCCTCGGCCAGGCTTTCGTCGGTCTGGCGCTCGCAGAAATCGATCAGTCGCCGGTCGCTCTTCCGTTGCGCGTCATAGAGCTGGTGAGCGTCCGGAAAATCCGGCGGCGGATCGTCGTAGCGCTTCAGCACCGTCGGATCGCGATTGAGAGCGTCGATATAGTAGATGTCGACCCACAGGATGTGGTTCAGCGTCGCCCTGAGCGACGGGAAGAAGCCTGTGCGCCGCTCGGCGAACTCGGCCGGCGTCAGTGCCTTGCAGGCCGTCAGCAGCCGGTGATTCGACCAGGCATTGTTGCCGGCCATGGCGACGAAGTGCTGGGCGAGCAGTGTCATCCCAAGCGAACAAAGCCCTCCTCTCCCCCGCTAGCCCCCTTCGCTCCCGCGGAGCTTCGGGGGCCTGGATGCAGGCCACCCGAAGCTGCTCTGCAGCGTAGGGTGGGGGGAGAGGTTGGGTGAGGGGGTTGCACGAGCTTTCGAAGCCCCCTCACCTGGCCTCTCCCCCTGGCGGGGGAGAGGAACCTGAGGAAGGAGCTCACGGACTTACGCCGCCTGCGCCAGGTTGCGCAGCACGTAGTGCAGCACGCCGCCGTTCTTGAAGTACTCGATCTCCTCGGCGGTATCGATGCGGCAGGTCAGGACCACCTTCTCGCTGGTGCCGTCGCGGCGATGGATGGTGAGCGGCACGTCCATGCCGGGCTTCAGCGCGCCGTCGATGCCGCCGACGTCGAAGCTCTCATGGCCGGTGAGGTTCAAGGTCTTGCGCGTCATGCCGTCCTTGAACTGCAGCGGCAGCACGCCCATGCCGACCAGGTTCGAGCGATGGATGCGCTCGAAGGTCTCGCACACCACGGCCTTCACGCCCAG
>DATGZZ010000112.1:0-5496 GCA_035296945.1 Reyranella sp. | reverse complement strand
GACCTCAAGGGCAAGCGAGTCGGGCTGGCCCAGGGCGCAACGGCGCAATTCGGCTTCCTGATGCTGATGCGCCAGCACGGGATCCGTGCTGAGCAGGTTACGGTGGTCAACATGGCGCCCGAAACGCAGCTGCGGGCGCTGGAGGCGCGCCAGATCGATGCCGCCATGGTCTGGGAGCCGTGGATGCACCGGATGATGCGGAACGGCAATGCGCGGATCATCGAAACCGAGGGCAATCTCGGCATCTACACCAATGTGGACTGCTACAGCGTCCGACGCGACTGGCTGAGCACACATCGCGAAACGGCGCTGCGCTTCCTCCGGGCCCTGGTCGCGGCGAACGACGCCGTCAGCAAGAATCACAGGGTCGCCTATCAAGCGTGGGCCCGCGACGTCGGGCTCAACAGTGCGGCGGCCGAGGCGATCTATAACGTGGTCCCGCCGCCCCTGATCTATGAGTGGACCAACCCGCGCTATACCTATTCGTTGGTCAAGGGGGCGCCACTCTATCGGCGGCTCACTTACCTAGCTGCCTACCTGATCCGCGACAAGATCATCTCGGGGCCGGTGGACCTGGACAATGCCATGGACATGTCGCTGATCGCCGAGGTGCTGAAGGGCAGGAAGCCGCCGTGATGGCCAGACTCTAGCGCCGGCACAGAAGCGGCAACCTGGCCAAGACCTCGATCGAGCAGGTCTCGGTGGGAAAGACCGCCCACAGCCCGAGCAGGACGATCAGAATGAGGAGGGCCGGCTTCAGTAGCTGCAGGACCGTGGGCACGACCGAGCGCAGGACCAAATAGGCAACAATTAGGCCCACGATCACCGCGAGCACGCGATATTGGGTGCTCCACGAGCCCCAGGTCGCCCCCAGATCGGCCCGGTTGGCCAGTTCCTTGAGGTATTCCACGATCAACGGACCGGCGACACAGACGACACAATTTCTCCCGATCGCAACATGGAGAAGATACTGTGAGCCGCTAAACAAGCTTCCGTCACATCTGGCGGGCTCATCCCGCATCTGTGGCTTGGTCCGCCTTGGACAGTGAAGCTTGAACCGAAAGGGGAAGCCATGTTGCACATGAATCGCCGTATGTCGTTGAAGTTGTTGGGAGGCGCCGCTCTCGCAGCGACGACCCTGCCGCTGCCAGTTGCCGCGCAGAGCCAAGACCTCGTCGTGCCGAACACCTACCAGAACTTCAAGCGCGGCACGATCCACAGCCTCCATCCGGAGCGCCGCATCTTCAACATCGTGTGGGAGGACCTCGGCCGCGTGAAGATGCGCGCCGCCGACCTCGTCACCAACTACCCGTCGCTCAAAGAGGGCAACATCGTCGATACCCACTGGTACGACTACCTCGACTTCATGATCGCCCCGAAGAATGCGCAGAACGACGCGCAGGCCAAGGCCATGCTCGCCAAGGGCGCGCGCCTGCAGGGTATTCCCGGCATGCAGGAGCCGATCAAGCTGTGGCGCATGGATGGCATGGTCACCAAGGTCGATGGCGCCACCATCTATCTGATCAACGCTTCGGGCGGCAGGCCCGACGAGCCGTCGCCCGACAGCGGCGAGGTCATCCAGCTGCCGGTGGCGCAGACCGCCGCGGGCCAGGCCGCCGTGAAGTCCGTCAAGGTCGGCGATTCGGTGATCACCGTGTGGAGCCAGCAGACGGCCATCAAGGCCACTGTCATCCGCTAAGGCGGCTTCATCAGAAAACCATCGGCGCCCCGGGACCTCGCGGTCCCGGGGCGTCGCGTTTTTCAGTCGCGGAACGGATCCGTCATCAGGATCGTGTCCTCGCGTTCGGGGCTGGTGCTGAGCAGCGCCACCGGGCAGCCGACCAGCTCCTCGACGCGGCGCACGTACTTGATGCAGGTCGCCGGCAGCTCGGCGAAGGAACGCGCCCCCTTGGTGCTCTCGTTCCAGCCGTCGAACGTCTCCCACACCGGCTTGAGCTTGGCCTGCGCGCCCATGGTGAAGGGGAAGCGCTCGATCGTCTTGCCGTCGAGCTCGTAGCCGACGCAGACCTTGATCTCGCTCAAGCCATCCAGCACGTCGAGTTTGGTGAGCGCGATGCCGTCGATGCCGTTCAGCTTCACCGCCTGGCGCACCATCACCGCGTCGAACCAGCCGCAGCGCCGGCGCCGGCCGGTGTTGGTGCCGAACTCGTTGCCGCGATCGCCCAGCAGCTGGCCGATGTCATCCTTGAGCTCGGTCGGGAAGGGGCCGTCGCCGACACGCGTGGTGTAGGCCTTGGCGATGCCCAGCACGTAGCCGACCGCGCCGTTGCCCAGCCCACTGCCGATCATGGCCTGCGCCGCCACGGTGTTGGACGAGGTGACGTAGGGATAGGTGCCGTGGTCGATGTCGAGCATGGTGGCCTGCGCGCCCTCGAACAGGATGCGCTTGCCGGCGGCGCGCAGCGCGTCGAGCCGCTCCCACACATCCTCGGCGAAGGGCAGGATCTTGGGCGCCAGCTCGAGCAGGTCAGCTAAAAGCTTGCCGGCATCGATCAGCGGCTTGCCGAGCCCGGTGCGCAGCGGATTGTGATGGGCCAGCAGGGTGTTGACCTTGAGCGCCAGGATGTCGGGTTCGGCCAGGTCACCGACGCGGATGGCGCGGCGGCCGACCTTGTCCTCATAGGCCGGGCCGATGCCGCGCCGCGTCGTGCCGATCTTGATCGTGCCCGGCGCGTCCTCGCGCCAGCCGTCGAGGTCGCGATGCAGCGGCAGGATGAGGACGGCGTGATTGGCGATCTTGAGGTTCTCGGGCGTCACCGACACGCCCTGGCCCGACACCTTCTTCACCTCCTCGAGGAAGTGCCAGGGATCGACCACGACCCCGTTGCCGATGACGGAAAGCTTGCCCTTGCGCACCACGCCGGACGGCAGCAGGGCGAGCTTGTAGGTCTGATTGCCGATGACCAGCGTATGGCCGGCATTATGACCGCCCTGGAAGCGCACCACGACCTCGGCGCGCTCGCTCAGCCAGTCGACGATCTTGCCCTTGCCCTCGTCGCCCCACTGGGCGCCGATCACTGCCACGTTGGCCATTGCCTGTTCCCGAAAAACCGACGTCCAAACACGAAAAACGCCCCCCCGGGGTCGGTCCGGAGAGGCGTAAGTTTGGATAGCACGGGAAGGGAGGAGTGCGAAGGGAAACCTTCGCCCGCGCTATGGCCGGCTTAGCCCGACCTTTTCTACCGCTCTGTGCTTTTTGCCACAGAGCGACGATGCCACATGCGGTTTTCTTACGCTGTTGCCGCATCCAAGCGGCATCATGGGGGTAGGGAATGACTGACAAGCCAAGGAAGCGCCGCCTGTCGGCGAAGCAGAAGTCCGCAACGCTGTTTCACTTCTGGCACAATCTTCAGGATATAAAGGACGAAGCCGAGCAGATGAAGGACGGCGAGCTCGTCCTGCTGATCGGCATGATGGAGCTGTTGGTCGAGGAGCGGATCGCCCTGCTGGGCGGCGGCCGCACCGCGATGCTGATCTCGGCCGACACGGCGCACCCGCACTGAGCTTTCCTCCCCAGCGAAGCCGGGGAGGTGGCCCGCAGGGCCGGAGGGGTCAGAGCGGCAGCGATGTTGCGGCCTCATGAGCCCTCCGCCCTCGTAAGACGAGGGCACCTCCCCATCGCGAGCGATGGGGAGGAATGAGGTCTCAAAGCGGAACCGCCTCTTTATCGATCAACGCGTGGCTGCACAGCAGCCGCTTGGCTTCCACGCGCGGGTCGTCCGCGGCGCTCACACCGCGCACCACGGCATAGCCCTTGGCCTGCCACGGCTGGGCGTCGCTCCACGGCGTGCCCGGCGGCAGGAACAACCGCGGCCGCGCGGCGGGCGCTTCCGACGCCTGCAGCACCGCATCCATGTAGAGGGTGAAGCCGGTGGCGGGCTCGCTGACGCCGTCCTCGGGGTAGCCGGCCGAATAGCGGCCGCCGCGGGCGAGCTCGTGACGGCCTTTCAGCGCGAACACCGAGAACGATACGCCGGTCTGGTACTCGAGGCCGCGATACTCGACCGGATCGAGAGTGAGCGGCAGGTCCTCGTCGGCGGTGTGGATGAGTTTCACCACCTCGCCGAGCCGCGCCGCCTCCTGGGCGGCGGCGGCGGGCAGCTTGAGCGCGGCCAGCCGGGTGATGCCGCGCTCGGCGGGGCCAGCGGCGCGCAGCAGGCCCGCGAACAGGTCGACCGCCTTCTTGGCGTCGCCCAGCACCTTGCCGATGCCGCCCTCGTCCTTGCGGTCGAGCGCCCGGCGCACGCGGAGCAGCGTGTCGGCCGGCAGCTTCAGGCCTGCGCCCACGGCCGCCACCAGGGTCGGCAGGTTGAGATCGATCGAGAGCTCGGCCACGCCGATGGCGCGCAGCGCATCGACCGCCAGCAGCACCGCCTCGGCATCGGCCTCCGCTGAATCGACGCCGATCAGCTCGGTGCCGACCTGGGCGAACTGGCGTTCGGGCTTGAGCGCACCGCCGCGCACGCGAATGACGTTGCCGCCGTAGGACAGCCGCAGCGGCCGCGGCTCGTGCTTCAGCCGGGTGACCGCGATGCGCGCCACCTGCACGGTCATGTCGGGCCGCACCCCCATCATGCGCTGCGACACCGGATCCATCAGCCGGAAGGTCTGCGGCGCGAGCGCGGCGCCCGGCCCGCCCAGCAGCGATTCCTCGAACTCGACCAGCGGCGGCTTCACCCGCTCGTAGCCGAAGGCGGCGAATCGCTCGATGGCGACGTCGATCGCGCGCGCCTCGCGGGCGGCATCGGGCGGCAAGAGATCGGCGAGGCCGGCGGGCAGGAGCCCGCGATGGTCATTGTCGTTGGAAGTCATGGGCTGGTGCTTTTAGCCCATCGGCCTCCGGACAGTCAGGTGGATTACCGGGAATCCCGCCGGCCGCGACGAATAATGGGTCGCAGCTGGGTCGAAAAATAATGAAAAAACAGGCCTCTTGTTCGTCATAGGGATGAGGGTTCGGGCGTCTCGTTCGTCTTAGGAGCAGGGGCGGCGGTCGGCTTGGCCGTTTTTTGGCGCTTCTGGGGATGCCGAAACGGGCGATTGGCGAACATCAGGGAGCAGGTCGAGGTGCAGCGGACCTTACAGCGAGCGGGAGCCAGGAAGGCGATCCCGATCCTTGTGCGCCTGGTCGCGGCCATCGGCGGCGGCTATGCCGTCTCGGCCGGCCTCGCCGCCCTGGCCGCGCGCGTCCTGCCGGCGACGACGGCGATACCGGGCGTCGTCTACGTGCGCTTCACCATGAGTCGCGACGGCCGTGTGCTGGCGGCGCGCATCGAACGTGCCACCGGCGTGGTTTCGCTCGACCAGGAAGGGCTCGACCTGCTGCAGCGCGCCCAGCCGCTGCCGCCATTGCCGTCGGATCAGCCGGGCGAGAGCCTCGAACTGCTGGTGCCGGTGCAGTTCTATCTCAAGCGGTGAGCATGACGGCGCTCGAAGCCCTCTGCGTGCAGCGCGGCCTGCGGCTCACCGAGCATCGGC
>DATGZZ010000111.1:0-4547 GCA_035296945.1 Reyranella sp. | reverse complement strand
GATGTCGTGCTCACCGAGCAATTCCCCTTCGGCCGCACGCGGTTGCGTTTCGAGTTGCTGCCGCTTCTGGAGGCCGCGCGCGGCTTGCCGAAACCGCCCTTGATCGCCTGTTCGGTGCGCGACGTGGTGCGTCGCGCCAAGCCCAAAAGGATCGCCGAGACCGAGCAGATCCTGGAGCAGTTGTTCGATGCCGTGCTGATCCACGGCGACCCCCGCCTCGTACCTTTCGAGCGAAGCTTTGCCGGCTGGGCGCGCATCAAGGAGCGCGCCTTCTACACCGGCTATGTCTCGGAGCGCGATTTGGCGCAGGGGATGCACAACAGCGCCGAAGGCCAGGATGAGGTCGTCGTCTCGGTGGGCGGCGGCGCTGTCGGCGCGCCTCTGATCAAGGCCGCCGTCGCCGCACGATCGAAGACGGCGCTGGCCGACCGCCCGTGGCGATTGCTGCTGGGCGAGAACCTGCCGGTGCGGGACCGGGCCGCGTTGGTTGGCGAGAAGGGCATCATCGTCGAACCGGCGCGTCCCGACTTCACGACGTTGCTCGGCAACGCCGCGCTTTCGATCTCCCAGGCCGGCTACAACACCGTGATCGAGACCTTGCGCTGTGCCGACCGCGCCGTGCTGGTGCCCTTCGCCAGCGATCGCGAGACTGAGCAGGCGGACCGTGCCGAGGCCCTGGCCGAGCGCGGCATGGTGGCGATGGTGGCGCCGGGCACGCTGTCGGCGCAAAGCCTGGCCGACGCCGTCGGCCGTGCGCTCGCCGGCCCGTCGCTTAAAAACTTCCCGGCGTGCGACGTCGATGGCGGTCCGAAGACAGTAGCGCTATTGCATGGCCTGTTGGCCACATGAGCACCTGGACAGACCTTTTGGACGAAGCGGCACGCTGGGCTGAGGTCGGCCGCCCGGCTGAGCTGTGGTGGCGTGACGACGATGCCGCCGATGTCGGGCCCGCCCTCGAGCGGTTGCTGGCGATCCATCGCGACAGTGGCGTGCCTCTGGCACTCGCCGTCGTGCCGGCGAAGGCGACGCAGGCCCTTGCCGACCGTTTGGCGGGCGAGCCGGGCGTCGATCTGCTCCAGCATGGCTATGCACACGTCAATCATGCCGCGTCGGGCGACAAGAAGATCGAGCTCGGCACCGAGCGCCCGGCCATGCTGGTGTTGGGCGAGTTGGGCACCGGCCGCATGGCGCTCGAACGGCTGTTCGGCCCGCGTCCCTTGCCGGTGCTGGTGCCGCCCTGGAACCGCATCGCGCCGGCCCTGGTGCCGACCTTGCCGGAGATCGGCTTTGCTGGTCTTTCGACCTTCGGTGCACGGCGCCGCACCCATCCGGTGAGGGGGCTTTTGGAGGTCAACACCCACGTCGATTTGATCGACTGGAAGGGCAGCGGCGGCTTCGTCGGCGAGGCCGCTGCACTGCACGCGCTTGTTGCTGCTTTGGCCCGTGCGCGCGCGTCCGGCGAGCCTGTGGGCGTTCTCAGTCACCATCTTGCGATGGACGGCGGGGCGTGGGATTTCCTAAGGTCGATGTGGCAAAGATCACTGAAAATGCCCGGACTTCGGGTCCGACCGGCACATGAATTGTTCGCAACGGGAGGGGGTCGCGGTTGAGTTCAGCCGATCTGCGCTATCCGCGTCAGACCCTGATGGCCGATTATGGGCGCGCCACAGCGGGCGTGCTGCTGTGCGGGGCGCCCTTGGCTCTGCTCGACGTCAATCGCTGGCTGGCGCTGATCCTGCTGCTGGGCTTCCTGCTGTTCGCCGTGTTTCTGGCGCGCACCGCCTTGCGCCATCACACCCGCTACGTGCTGGGGCCCGACACGCTCTGCGCCGACGGCCCGGCCGGCACCCTGGTGGAATGGAACCGGCTCGACCGGCTGAAGCTCAGCTATTTCTCGACCAAGCGCGATCGCAGCGACGGCTGGATGCAGCTCAGCCTCGGCTCGGCCGGGGGCCGCACGGTCAAGCTCGATTCCTCGCTCGACGGCTTCCATGATGTGGTCGAGCGCGCGGCGCGCGCCGCCGAGACGGCGGGCCTGCCGTTGAGCGACACGACGCGGGCCAATCTCAAGGCGATGGGTATCTCGGTAGCGGGTCAGGAAGAGAAAGTATGAAAGATCTGCTGCGCGTCGAGAACCTGACCGTCGACTTCGGCGTCCACGAAGGCACGTTGCGCGCCGTCGACCACGTCTCGTTCAGCCTGCCGCCCGGCGGCACGCTGGCGCTGGTGGGCGAATCGGGCTCGGGCAAGTCGGTGTGCAGCCAGGCTGTCATGGGCCTGCTGCCGCGCACCGCGACCATCTCCTCAGGTTCCATCCAGTTCAACGATCCGCGCCTCAACGCCAAGTCGGTCGACATCGCCAAGCTCGACCGCGCGGGCCCCGAGATGCGGACCATCCGCGGCGGCGCCATCTCCATCATCTTCCAGGAGCCGATGACCTCGCTGTCGGCCCTGCACACGGTGGGCGACCAGATCGGCGAGGCGGTCGAGCTGCATGGCGGCGGCGGTTTCAGCAACATCCATTCGCTCGGCGACCAGATCAACGAAGCCGCGCAACTGTCCGGCCGCAAGCTCAGCCGCCCCGAGATCGAGGCGCTGACCGTCGACATGCTGCGCATGGTTGGCTTCCCCGATCCGAAGCGGGCATTGCGCACCTATCCGTTCGAACTATCGGGCGGCCTTCGCCAGCGCGCCATGATCGCCATGGCGCTGGTATGCCGGCCGGCGCTGCTGATCGCCGACGAGCCCACCACCGCGCTCGACGTCACCATCCAGGCCCAGATCCTGCGCCTCATCAAGGACCTGCAGGCCGAGCTCGGCATGGCGCTTCTGATGATCACCCACGATCTCGGCGTGGTCGCCAACGTCGCCGACGACGTCGTCGTGATGTATCGCGGCAAGGTCGTCGAATCGGGCGACCTGCACGACATCTTCCGCGATCCGCAGCATCCCTATCTCAAGGCGCTGCTGCATGCCGTGCCGCGTTTCGACATGGCGCCCGGCGAGCGGCTGCAGCCGATCCGCGAGATTACCGCCGCGACCGGACATCTGTTGAAGGAAAAGGCGGTCTCCAAGCCGACCGGGACCTTCAATCCCACGGCGCCGGTCCTCAAGGTCCGCCACCTCTCCAAGACCTTCCAGATCCGCAAGGCCGACACGCTGTTCGAGCAGCTCACCGGCGGCGGCACCACGCGCACCGTGCGCGCCGTCAACGACGTGAGCTTCGACGTCGAGCGCAACGAGTGCCTGGGCCTGGTCGGCGAATCGGGCTGCGGCAAGACCACGCTCAGCAAGATTCTCATGCGCGGCATCTCGGCTGATCCCAACGAAGGCGACGCCCAATATGGCGCTGGGCGCGTCGTGTTCGACGACTGGGGCCGCAAGATCGACGTGCTGTCGCTGGAAGGCAGCGACCTCGACCGCTTCCGCACCAAGCTGCAGTTCATCTTTCAGGACCCGTTCGGCTCGCTCAATCCGCGCATGACGGTCTACGACATCCTGGTCGAGCCCCTGGTCATCCATAAGATCGGTGACGATGCCTATCGCCGCGAGATGGTGAGCGAGCTGATGGAGATGGTCGGGCTCGATCGCCGGCACTTGAGCCGCTACCCGCACTCCTTTTCCGGCGGCCAGCGCCAGAGGATCGGCATCGCCCGCGCCTTGGCACTGCGCCCCGACATGGTGATCTGCGACGAGCCGGTGTCGGCGCTCGACGTGTCGATCCAGGCGCAGGTTCTCAATCTGCTGAAAGACCTGCAGAAGCAGCTCGGCCTCACCTACATGTTCATCTCGCACAATCTCGCGGTGGTCGATTACATCGCCGATCGAATCGCGGTGATGTGCGCCGGCCGCCTGGTCGAGCTGGCGCCAGCGGGTGAGCTGTTCCGCAACCCGCTGCATCCCTACACCAAGGCGCTGCTGTCGGCGGTGCCCGTGCCCGATCCCAACGCCCGCCTCGATCTCGGCGCGCTGATGGAAGGCAAGGCCTCCGATCCGTCGGCCTGGCCCGAACCGTTCCGCGACGATCCGACCAACCAGGTGTTCTGGACCGAGACCACGCCCGGGCACTATGTGCGCGTCGCGCGGGGAGGGCTCTGAGCCATGCTGCGCTTCATCGTCCGCCGCGTGCTGCTGATGATCCCGACGCTGTTCATCATCAGTGCGCTGGTCTACTTCATCATCGACCTGCCGCCCGGCGACTGCGTCACCGCCCAGGTCGACGAGCTGCTGTCGCGCGGCGATCCCGACGCGCTGCGCCGCGCCGAGGAGCTGCGTCATCTCTACGGCCTCAACGATCCGCTGTGGCAGCGCTATTTCGAATGGGTGGCCGGCGTCTTCCGCTGGGATTTCGGACTTTCCTGCCAGGACACCGTGCCGGTGGCCGACCTGATCGGCGAGCGGATGGCGCTCACCCTCATCATGGAGAGCTCCACCATCGCCTTCATCTGGATCGTGTCGTTCGTAATCGGCGTCTATGCCGCGACCCACCAGTACAAGCTCGGCGACTACGTCGCTTCGTTCATCGGTTTCATCGGCCTGTCGATCCC
>DATGZZ010000110.1:0-3577 GCA_035296945.1 Reyranella sp. | reverse complement strand
CTCCGACGTCCCGCCCGTCGAATCGATGTACGGCCAGCAACATGCGGTCGACGACGCCAAACACATGCTCGATCACCTCAAGATCGACAAGGCGCACATCGTCGGCCTGTCGCAGGGCGCCTTCGCCACGGCGCATTTCGGCCGGCAGTACGCCAGCCGCGCGCTCAGCCTCACTCTGGCCGGTGTCGGCTCGGGCGCGGGCCGCGACGGACACGAGCAGTTCAAGAAGGACGCCCTGGCCACGGCCGCCCGCATCCGCAAGGACGGCATGGCGACATATGCCAGCGCGCTCACGCACAATCCGACGCGCTCACGCTTCAAGCAGAAGGATCCGCGCGGCTTCGCCGAGTTCGTGAAACACCTGTCGGAACATCCCGACGAGGGCTCGGCCAACACCATGCAGGAATACCAGGGCAAGCGGCCATCGCTCTACGACTTCGAGGCCGAATGGCAGAAGCTCGACCTGCCGACACTGATCATCTGCGGTGACGAGGACGAGCCCTGCCTGCAGCCCAGCCTCTATCTCAAGCGCATGCTGCCCAATGCCGGCCTGGCGATGTTCGCCAAGACCGGCCACACGGTGAACATCGAGGAGCCCGACGCCTTCAACCGCGAGCTCTGGAACTTCCTGATGCTGGCCGAAGCCGGCAAATGGACGCCGGCCGAGCCGCCCGATCCGAAGGCGGCGCTGATCTGACTCTTGCGCGGGCCGGAGACCCGCGCTCCCTTAGGCCCGTCGCTTCTCCCTCACCTTCGCTTCAGCCAACGGCGACAGGGCCGGGCCGTTCAGCACGGCACCGTCGGGCGCGAACTGCGAGCCGTGGCAGGGGCAGTCCCAACACTGCTCCGTCGCGTTCCAGTTCACGTGGCAGCCGAGATGGGTGCAGACCGCCGAGTGCTGATGCAGCTTGCCCTCGAGATCGCGGCAGACGGCGAGCTTGTGCAGGCCGTCGGTCAACAGGCCGCCCTCGCCCGGCCCCAGGCGATCGACCGAGCTGACTTCGCCGGGAAGGACATACTCGGCAAAGTTCTTTAGCGCCGTGACGTTTTCGCTGACATATGTCGCCGCCGCCCTGAGCGGCTTGCGCGAGGGCTCGTAGACTTCCTCCCAGGGGCTCTTGCCCGCGACGATCAGGTCCTTGAGCAACATGCCGGCCAAGGCGCCGTGGGTCATGCCCTGGCCGGAATCGCCGGTGGCGATGAAGATCCGTTCGTCGTTCGGATTGCGGCCGATGAAGCCGCAATAGTCGATGGTGTTCATCACCTGTCCTGACCAGCGATGGGTTTCCTGTCCCAGCGCCGGCACCAGCTCGCGGATCCATCCCTCCAGGGCGGCAAACCGCCGTTCGCCGTCATTGGCCTCGCCCGACTTGTGGTCGGCGCCGCCGACGATGAGGCGATCGTTGTCGGCCCCGACTTCGAGGCGGACGTAGTGGTAGGGATCGGCCATGTCCCAATAGAGCGCATCGGGCAGGCTGCCGGACGGCAGCGAGAAGGCCATGGCGTACGTGCGGTATGGCGCCATCTTGCTGTGGATCTCGACGCGATTGTTGATCGGCACATTGGTGGCGACGATCGCGCGGTCGGCCGTCACGCTGGCGCCGCTTTCGGTGGTCACGCGTACAGCCCGGCCGACGTGCTCGATCTTCATGACCGGACTGTCGGCGAACAGGCGCCCGCTCTTGTTCAGCACCATCTCGGCAACGGCTGCGAGATACTTCAGGGGATGGAACGTGGCTTGCCCGGGATAGCGAAGCACCGGCGCGGCGCCCAGGCCCGTCAACGGCAGCCTGTCGCCGCGCTCGACAACGACTCCGGCCTGGCGAGCGGCGTCGAACTCGCGATCGACCTGCTTGCGCGCCTCGTCAAGCGGCGTGCCGACGGCCGGGAACAAATGGCCGTCGAGCCGCCGGAAGTGGCAGGCGATGTCGTGCTGCCGCACGATGGCCTCGATGCGGTCGACGGCCGCGGCCTGGCTCTGCTGGAACAGCCGCGCCATCTCGACGCCACGCAGATCGATCAGGCCGCTGATGCCATCGTCGCAGATCGGCGCCAAGTGCGCCGTCGTGCGCGAGGTCATGCCGCCGGCGATCGGCCCGCGGTCGACCACGATGACCTTCTGCCCGACGGCCGCCAGCTCGTAGGCTGCCGAGAGGCCGGCAATTCCCGAACCGACGATCACCGTGTCGCAGGTCAGTTGGCCTTCGAGTGCAGGGGCGTCGGCAAAGACCTTGGTCTGCATCCACAAGGACCTGGTGCGCTCACCGCTCACGTTCATGTGTTCCTCCCTGGCATTGGCGGGGTTGGATCAGATGAACGGCAACGAGGCCGCAGACGCGGCGTTGCGGTGGGAGGCTAGACCGTCTTCACCGTCACGGCGTGATTGAGCGGGCCGTGGCCGCGGCCGAAACCGGGAGCGGTCTCGATGGCCTGGCGCACATAGCTCCGCGCCCGCGCCACGGCGTCCCGCAGGCTCATCTTCTGCGCCAGGCCCGCGGCGGTCGCCGAGGCAAGCGTGCAGCCCGTGCCGTGGGTGTGGCGGCTCGCGATGCGCGGATCCTCGAAGCGGTCGAACCGGCCGTCGTAGAACAGGATGTCGATCACGCGATCGCCCTCGAGATGGCCGCCCTTCAGCAGAACGCCTTTGGCGCCCAGTCCGGCCAGCCGCTCGGCGGCGCGCCGCATGTCGGCCTCGTTGCGCACCGGGAAGCCGGCCAGCACCTCGGCCTCGGGCAGGTTGGGCGTGATGAGGGCGGCCATCGGCAGCAACGTGTCGCGCAGCGCGGCCTCCGCGTCGCTCAGCAGCAGGCGGTGGCCGCCCTTGGCGACCATCACGGGGTCGACCACCAGCGGCGCACCGGGCGCATGCTTCTTCAAGGCCGCCGCGACGATGCCGATCACTTCGGCGCTGTGCAGCATGCCGGTCTTCAGCGCATCGGCGCCGATGTCGCTCAGCACGACCTCGATCTGCTGGGCGATGAAGGCCGGCTCGATCGCCACGACGCCGTGCACGCCTTCGGTGTTCTGCGCGGTGAGCGCGGTGATCGCCGTGGCGGCAAAGCCGTTCATGGCCGTGACCGCCTTGATGTCCGCCTGGATGCCCGCCCCACCGCCGGAGTCCGAGCCGGCGACGATCAGGACGCGACCCTTCATACGGAGGCCTTCGCCCGTGGGATCGCTTCGATGATCTGGTCGACGACGGTGCGCACGAGGTCCGAATCGTCGCCCTCGGCCATGACGCGGATCAGGGGCTCGGTGCCGGACTTGCGGACCAGGATGCGACCCGCCTTGCCCAGCCGCGCCTCGGCGTCGGCGATCGCCCGCGTCACCGAAGCGGCCGCAAGGGCTGCATTGGCGTCGCCCACCCGCACGTTCTTCAGGAACTGCGGCACCGGCTCGAAGGCGCGGAAGGTCTCGCTCGCCGGCCGGCCGGTCTTGAGCATCGCTGCCAGCGCCTGAAGGGCCGCCATCAGGCCGTCGCCGGTGGTGGCATGGTCGGTCATGATGATGTGGCCCGACTGCTCGCCGCCCAGATTGTAGCCGTCGGCGCGCATGCGCTCGAGCACGTAGCGATCGC
>DATGZZ010000109.1:0-2835 GCA_035296945.1 Reyranella sp. | reverse complement strand
CCGGAAGATCCAGGTCTTCGGGTCGGCCGGATCCTGTGACCAGCTTTCCGCGAGGCCGGGGCGGAGCCCCGCCGGCCTGTCGGCACGCGACAGGTCCCAGAGCACCAGCCCCTCGAAGGAGGGATAGCCGAGGAAGCGCATGCCCTCGAAGCCGTTGTTGGGCATGCCCGTGGTGGTCGGTATATCGGACGCCGTCATGCCGATGCGCAGCACCTTCTCCTGCGCCGACGCGGGCGAGAGTCCCAGCGCCGAAACGGCCATCAGCGCGGCAAGGGACAGACATTTCTTCATGGCACGAACTCCTGATTGCCGGAGTTCATGCAAGGAGCGGGCCGCCGCTCAGGTCGGCATCAGCTTCTCGAACCGCGCGAGATAATCCTTGGCATGCGCCTTGTAGTCGACGCCGGGCGTCTTCAGATGGACGTCGGAGACCATGGCCCACAGTGCCTCGCGCAGCGCGCTGGCCGCCTTCATGGCGGCAAACGAATGGCGCAGGGCGGTATCGGCCTTGCCCGCAAAATAGGCATCGAACAGCGCATCATCCTGAGCCGCCTCGAACTCGCCGTTGGATGACAGGTTGGCGAGATCGAACATCGCCGTGCCGAAGGCGCCGTACTCCCAGTCGATCAGCCACAGCCTCTGGCCGTCGTCCATGAAGTTGCCCGGCAGGAGGTCGTGGTGGCCGAACACGATCGGCATGGGCGCCTGCGCCTGCTCGAGCCGGTCGGCGACGGCGAGGTAGCGCGGGTCGGCGTCGATCAGGCGGACGTAGTCGCGGATGACGTGGAACACCCAGAACGTGTTGGCTGGACCGCGCAGATGGCGACCGACCTTGGTGTGGCATTCCTTCAGGAGCGCGGCCAGCCGTCCGACGTTGGCGCGCAGGTCGGACTCGCCGAAGGTCCGTCCATCGATGAAGCGCAGGACGGTGATGCCGTTCTCGGCATGGACGATTTCGGGCGAAAGCCCCGCCTCGAACGCCGCCATCGACGCCGCCCGTTCGCGATCGCGGAAGACATGATGGACCGGAATGTCCTCGCCGCAGCGCGCGACGAACTTCTCCCCGCCATGCGTGACCACGAACGAGAGGTTGGTGAGCCCACCCTTCAACGGCGCGAGTTCGACCGGGCTTCGCCAGCAAGCGAGGCTGGCGATCTTCTTCTCCAGTTCGCTCATTCTTCCTTCCGCATCGCGACGCGCCCTTCCAGAGTTCCGATCATTTCATGTGCTAGCTTGCGTTCATAGCCTCCCCCGTCTTACGGGGGAGGTGGCCCGCAGGGCCGGAGGAGGAAAGCCTCAGTCGAGATCTCTCGATCATGAGGCGGTCATGCGATCTCGCTTGTGGCCTTCCCCCTCCCTACCCTCCCCCGTAAGACGGGGGAGGAAGAGAGAGCAGGGAGGAAACCGATGCCCGACGCGCGCGTCTCGAACACCATCACCGGCCGCGATGCCTTTCTTCGCGTGCTGAGCGACGAAGGCGTCACCAAGATGTTCGGCAATCCCGGCACGACCGAGCTGCCGATCATGCATGCGCTCTCCTCGGCGCCGGAGATGGGCTATGTGCTGGGCCTTCAGGAAGCCGTCGTCATCTGCATGGCCGACGGCTATGCCCGCGCCTCGGGCAAGCTGGTGTCGTGCAACGTCCATGTGGCACCCGGCCTCGGCAACGCCATCGGCTCGATCTACACCTCGCTGATGTCGGGCACGCCGATGATCGTCACGGCCGGCCAGCAGGAGCAGGGCCACGGCCTCACCGAGCCCCTGCTCTACGCCCCGCTGGTGCCGATCGCCTCGCCGGTCGTGAAATGGGCGACCGAGGTCAATCGCATCGAAGACCTGCCGCGCATCCTGCGCCGCGCCGCCAAGGTCGCGACCACGGCGCCGACCGGCCCGGTGTTCATCTCGCTGCCCGGCGACATCCTCAACAACGAGGCGGCCATCGACATGGCGGCACCGACGCGAGTCGACACCGCTGTAAGGCCGAGCGACGCTGCTCTTGAGCAACTGGCCAAACGCCTGCTCGGCGCCAAGAAGCCGGTGATCCTGGCCGGCCACGAGATCGCCACCGCCGACGCTTTCGCCGAGGCGACGGCGCTCGCCGAGACGCTGGGCGCGCCGGTGCTGCAGCAGACCGTGGCGTGGGGCGCGCATTTCCCGTCGGAGCATGCGGCCTATCTCGGCGCGCTCAACCGCGACCAGAAGAACGTGCGCCGTATCCTGAGCGACTACGACCTGATGTTCTGCGTCGGCGCCGACGTCTTGAAGATGTCGGTGTGGAGCGAGACCGAGCCGCTGCCCGAGACCACGGCGGTGGCGATGGTTGGCTTGCGCGACTGGGAGATGGGCAAGAACTTCCCGGCCGAGATTGCCTTGCGCGCCGACGTCAAGGAGACGCTGAAGGCGCTGGTGCCGCTCCTGAAGAAGCTCGGCGGCTCCGCCCTCGCCGACAAGGCCAAGGCCTCGCTGGCCGAGATCGCGACCCGCAACTGGAGCGCCCAGCGCGCCGCCCGCAAGGCCAAGCTCACCCAGCCTGCCAGCGAAAAGCCGCTGCACGCCGAATGGGCGATGATGCGGCTCGTCGAGAAGATGCCCAAGGACGCCATCCTGGTCGAGGAAGGCCTCACCAGCACGACGACGCTGTTCACCTATTTCCCCTTCCGCGATCGCAACAGCTACTTCGGCAATGTCAGCGGCGGCATCGGCTGGGGCATCGCCGCGGCGGTCGGCGTGCAGATCGCCCATCCTGCCCGGCGCGTGGTGGCGGTGATCGGCGACGGCAGCGCCATGTACTCGATCACGGCGCTGTGGAGTGCCGCCAACCAGAAGCTGCCGGTG
>DATGZZ010000108.1:0-4066 GCA_035296945.1 Reyranella sp. | reverse complement strand
CGAAATGCGCCCACGCCAAGGTGGCATCGGGCCTGGGTGCGCCGTGTTGCAGGAAGTGTTCCATGCCGCCATGCCCGACCTCGTGGCCTGAGGTCGCCACGAACACCAGGTCGGCGTCGGGCCAGCGCGCCGCTGCGAGCCGCGCCATCGCCAGGAAGCCCGCGATGCCGGGCCCGCGCTCGCAGCTGCTGGTGAACCAGCTCGTCACCGGGGTCGAGATTGCAAGCCAGCGTCTCTTGCCGCGGTCCAGGCGGCCCACGACGTTGCGGCCAGGCACGTCGCGCCGCCAAGCGCCCTGCACCGATACGGAGACCGGCCGGCCGGATTGCTGTGCCAGATCGAGCAACGATCGGTCCCTGGGTGCCACCAGGATCACCGGCACCGGCCACGGCTGGGTCTTCTGGTCGACGTTGCAGGTGAAGATCTCGCCGCTCGGATGGTCGATGGTGAGCAGCACGGCGGCGGGCCGTCGGGCGAAAGCGCTTTCAAGGGCCGTCACATGCTGGGCGGCGAGATAGGCACCGCGGTCGAACGGCAGGGTGAGGCGCACGAAGCTGCCGGGCGCGGGGCTGTCGTCGGACGCCGCGATCGGCGCCGTCAGGGCGAACGTCGCCTGATGCTCGGGAATCCACCATTGCGGCATGACTGGGCGCACCTCACCGTCGACGGCCAGTGTTGCGGTTTCGAATTCGTATTGGCGCGCCAGCGCGAAGGGTTGCGAGGAGACGTTCAGGCCGGCGCGCTCGAGCTCTTCGGCGATCCAGGCCAGCGCGCGTTCGGCGCCCGGCGAACCATAGCGATGCGGGCCGAAGCTGTCGTAGCGCTGCACGTCGGCATAGAGCGCGGCGCCCGACAGGGGATCGGCGAGGGCTGGGGAGGACATGGCGAGCAGCAGACCGGTGACGAGGGGAGACGCTTTCGTCCCCAACGAAGTTGGGGAGGTGCCCGCGAAGCGGGCGGAGGGGTCATGAGCTCCACAACTGATGCTCATGACCCCTCCGCCGGCGTAAGACGCCGACACCACCCCACGCTGCGCGTGGGGAGGATAGGACTTGCAATCAGAACCGCAGCGTCTGCACCAGCTCGGACGGCAGCTCCGTCATCCGCACATACTGGGCGAGAATGTGCATCAGCGACTGGTGCACGTCCTCGACGACGCCGTAATTCTCGGCGGCGACATGCAGGCTGATGTCGGCCATCTGGGCGCTACGGCCGCCGGAGAAGCCCGACAAGGCAATCGTGGTCATGCCGTTGTTGCCGGCCCAGTCGAGGGCACGCACGATGTTCTCGGAATCGCCGGACGACGAGATGGTGATCAGCACGTCGCCGGGCCGCGCCGCGTTCTTGAGCTGGTAGGCGAAGACTTCGCTATACGCCATGTCGTTGGCGATCGCCGTCACCAGCTCGACCGTCGCCGACAGGCTCATCACGCGCGGCCGCAGCGTCGTGTTGGTGGCGATGCCCTTGGAGCAGTCGCAGGTCAGGTGGTTGGCGATCGCCGCCGACCCGCCGTTGCCGCAGGTGAAGATCAGCCGGTCGGCCTGGATGGCGCGCTTCATCGCCGTGACGGCACGCTCAACCTCGCCCGGGCGCAGGGAACCGAGTGCCTTCGCAATGGCCGATGCATAGTCGACGACGAAGGCGCCGGCGTTGGGATACTTTTGGGTTGGAAACTTGTCCGTCATGCAAAACGGTGGGTAGGCGACCGACGGCTCTCCGTCAACCGTCCCACACGTTCTGAGGCATCGGCAGCTTGGCAAAATCGGCGGCAACAAGCGGCCGGTGGTGGGTCACACCCTCCTTCTCCAACAACATCATGTATTGACGCACGTGCTGGCCGGAGTGCCAGGTCGTCCGCTCCATGAGCTCATGGAGGCTCTGCGGACCGTAGTAGGTCTGCAAGGTTTTCGACGGCGCGGTGTCGCCAGCCTGCCACCACGCCCGGAAGCGATCCCGCACCTTCGTGCCATAGGCGACCAGGGTATCGGTACCGGCATCGGGCGCCGGCTCCTCGCGGAACATGGCCTGCACCAGGGTGACGTTCTCGTTGGCGTCGAGGAAGGCGTCGACCACGCGGAACAGATGGAAGGCGAGCGTCCGGTAGCTGCGCGGCCGCCCCGGCACGTGGGTGTCGAGCCGGTCGGCCGGCATCAGCGGGATCAGCTCGAGCGCGGCATCCATGAACTTGGTGACGCGCGCGGCCAGCTGGTCGGTCGAGAGCTCAGGGCCGGATTTCTCGGTGAGGCCGAGGAAGTCGACGATCTGCTTGGTGCTCTGGCCGAATGTGTATTTGTCGCCGCGCGACAGCACCGGCACCGAACGCACGCCAAGCCGCTCCAGCTCCGCCATGCCGGCTGGATCCTCAAGCACATTCACCGAAACGAAGTCGATCTCACGGACCGATAGAAACTCTTTGAGTCTCAGGCAGCTGGTTCAACCAGGCTGCCAGAACACTTTCAGCGGCTCGCTCATGCGGATACCTCTATTGTCTGACGTCAATTCGTCGCCTTGAGGCCGAGCGTATCAAGGATCGACTGCCAGTGCACCATGTCGGCTGCCAGTCGCTTGGCGCATTGCTCGCCGGTCGATGTCTCGACGTCGAGCCCCAGCTGGGTCAGGAGCTCGGTCGTGTCGCGCGAATCGAGCGTGCCGCGCAGTTCGCGCTCCCAGGCCGCCGCGACTTCCGGCGACAAGCCGGCCGGTCCGAAGAAGGCGTACCAGTTTTGCAATTCCAGGGCCGGATAGCCGAGCTCGACGACCGTGGGAATGTCGGGGGCAATCTTGCTGCGCTGATTGCCCGAACTGACGAGGATGCGCAGCCGCGACCCGCGATGATGCTGCAGCAGCGAGGTGAGGCCGCTGGTGGCGGCCGGGATCTTTCCCTGCTCGAGGTCGGCGACCATCGGCGAGGCACCCTTGAAGTAAACGGCCTCGAGTGGCTGGCCGAGTGTGCGGCCGACCATCAAGCCGAAGAAGTGGGTGAAGCTCTGCAGCGAAGTCGTGCCGAAGCGCGCGCCCTCTGGCCCCGCGCTCTTCAGCCACTTGCCATAGTCGGCCAAGGATGAAACGTCGATCTTGCGCGACACCGCAAGGCCCGTCGGATAGGTGCCGGCCAGCGTGAGCGGCATGAGGTCCGTCTGCGGGTCGAACGGGAAGGATTTCGTCGTCAGCCGCCCGACCAGCGTTGCGGTCGGGATGAAACCCAGCACCGATCCATCGGTCGGCGCCTTCTTCAATATCTCGCCGACGGCAGCGCCCGCTGCTCCCGGCCGGTTCTCGATGGTCACCGGCCGCGACAGGCGCCGCTGCAATGCCGCCGCGATGACACGGGCCATCTCGTCCGTACCCCCGCCGACCGGATAGCCGATGATGATCCTGAGACCGCGCGCCGGCAGCACACCCTGGGCGCGCGCTGACGCGGCACCGAGCACAGCTGGCGCGGCTAAAAAAACGCGACGCGACAGCCGGATCATTTGCCGAGCATCACTCCATTATCGAAGCGTCAACGCTCAGGGTGGCGACCTGCTCCGTCACGCGGGCTTGTGGCAGACCACACAGACCTTGTTGCCGTCGGGATCCCTGAGATAGGCGCCGTAGTAGTTCGGATGATAGTGCTTGCGCAGCCCCGGCGCACCTTCATCCTTGCCGCCAGCCGACAGGCCGGCCTTGTAGGCGGCATCGACCGAGGGCCGGTCGGCCGCGTCGAGGCCGACGGTGACGCCGTTGCCTACGGTTGCCTTGTTCTTGTCGAGCGGCATGACGATCCAGAGCTGGGGGCGTCCGCCGGCGGGGCCATAGCCCGCTGCCTCGGGATAGTCAGCAAGACGTGTGAGTCCGAGCGCCTTGCCGACGCCGTCGTAAAACGCCTTGGCTTTGCCGACATCGTTGCTGCCGACGGTGACGTGGCTGAACATTGGGCTCTTCCTCGATTGGTCGACGCCTCAGGATGCAGCAGGCGCGTAGACGGAGGCAAGCTGGCGCGACACCAGCCTCGCGTACAGGCCGTTCCTGGCCAGCAGCGAAGCATGCGTGCCGGTCTCTGCGACGCGGCCCGCATCCAGCACCA
>DATGZZ010000107.1:0-6877 GCA_035296945.1 Reyranella sp. | reverse complement strand
CAATCGCGGCAACGGCATGAGCGAGGCCGCGCGTGCGGCGCGCGCCAAGGCCTCGGTGCTGAAGATCGAAGGCACCGGCTGGGACATCGGCCACGCCGTGCGCTTCCTGCTGTCCAACCACGCCCGCTACATCACCGGCCATGTGCTGGTGGTCGACGGCGGCGTCACCTTGCAGGGGCCGGAACGCGATTCAGAAAGTCAGTAGCTGGGGGCGCGCCACTCCAGTGGCGCGATCATGCATTGAAGAGAAGACGCGGCACTGGAGTGCCGCGCCCCCAGCAAAGAGGAGGAACGCAAAGAATGGCCCGCCTGCCCTATCTCGAGCCCGACCAGGTCGCGCCCGAATACCGCGACATGCTGAAGCGCAACACCAACCTGCACAAGCTGATGGTCAATTCGCCGGACATGGCGCGGTCCTTCAACAACGTCGGCAACTTCATCCGCTTCAAGAGCAAGCTCGATCCCAGGCTGCGCGAGCTTGCCATCCTGCAGGTCGGCTGGCTCGAGCGCTCGGAGTACGAGTTCACTCATCACGTCCGGATCGGCAAGGAATTCGGCGTCACCGACGAGGATATCCAGGGCCTGATGGCCGAGACCGAGGGCAAGCCCTCCAAGCTCGAGCCGCTCGCCAAGGCGATCCTCAAGGGCGCGCGCGAGATGACGCGCGATATCGGCATGTCCGAGGCGACCTTCGCCGAGATCAAGAAGGACCTGTCGAACGAGCACATGACCGACCTGGTGCTGATCATCGCCTACTACTGCGCCGTGGTCCGTGTGCTCGCCACCATGAAGATCGACAACGAGCCCTATTACAAAGAGGTACTGCAGCAGTACCCGATCCCGGGAGTGAGCTGACATGCGCCTGAAGGACAAAGTCGCCATTGTCGTGGGCGCGGGCCAGAGCCCGGGCGAAGGCGTCGGCAACGGCCGGGCCACTGCGCTCACCTTCGCGCGCGAAGGCGCCAAGGTGCTGTGCGTCGACTACAACCTCGGCAGCGCCGAGGAGACCGTCGACATGATCAAGAAGAACCAGGGCACGGCCGCGGCGTTCAAGGCCGACGTCACCAAGGAATCCGACATCAAGGCCTTCGTGGCCGATGCCCACAAGCGTTGGGGCCGGATCGACATCCTGCACAACAATGTCGGCGTGTCGATCTCCGGCGGCGACGCCGAGCTCCTGAGCATCACCGAGGAAGCCTTCGACCGCTGCGTGGCGATCAACCTCAAGAGCTGCATCCTCGCCTGCAAGCACGTGATCCCGATCATGCGCGCCCAGAAGAGCGGCGCCATCGTCAACATCTCCTCGAATGCCGTGATCAGCACCTATCCCTATGTCGCCTACAAGGCGACCAAGGCGGCTATGGTGTCGTTCACCGAGCAACTCGCCTACCAGAACGCGGAGTATGGCATCCGCGCCAACGTCATCCTGCCTGGGCTGATGAACACGCCGATGGCCGTCGATACCCGGGCGCGCGAGTTCAACAAGCCGCGCGCCCAGGTCGAAGCCGAGCGCGACGCCAAGGTGCCGCTGCGCCGCAAGATGGGCACCGGCTGGGATGTCGCCAATGCAGCTCTGTTCCTGGCCTCGGACGAGGCCTCCTTCGTCACCGGCGTGACCCTACCGGTCGACGGCGGCGCCGGCGTCATTCGCGGCGGCTAGTCTTCCTTCATGCTCCTCTCCCCCGCTAGGGGGAGAGGCTGGGTGAGGGGGTTGCGCACGTCGATTCCCCCTCACCTAACCTCTCCCCCTAGCGGGGGAGAGGAACTTGAAAAGCGCTAACGCAACAGATCCGGCGCGTGGGCCAGCACCCAGGCGTCGATCAGCACGTGGTTGTTCGACCTCAGCGCCGCCAAGTGCGCCTCGCGCACCACACGGCGCCATACCTCCGACGGCTCGAGATCGGCACGCGTCGAGAGGCCGAACTCGGCGGGCGTGCGGCCGAGCTTGGGGAGCGCATTCCAGAACTGGTCGCGCGTCGTACCAGCGGGCTGCGCCGCCGAGCCGCCCGGCCATTCCTTGGGGGCGCCGATCTTGAAGCATTCGGCGAGCTCGCCGTCCGTCACCTGCTTGACGGTCCGGCCGTCGGCCGTCTCGGTCAGCACGAAATAGCCGATCGCCGGCAGGCCGGGCCGCTCGCGCAAGAGCGCCACGCCGTCGCGATGGCAGACCACGCCGCCACGCGACTGGTCGAGCGTCACGGCGCCCGCGACCACGAACTGGCCCCCGGAGAATTGCCGGATGCCCAAGAATTTCTTCTTGTCGTCCGCCGCCTGCAGCGGTTGGCCCCAATAGAGCCCGCGCACGCAGTCGTCGAACCTGTCCGGCGGCGCACCAGTTGCCTGGATCGCCGTCCGGCAGGCGCTCGCCATCCACGTCACGAGCTGCGCCGGCGTCGGATTGAGGGTCACCACCTCGGCGGTGTAGCTGATCTCCGGCTGGGTCCCGGTCACCCGCGCCGTGTACTGGCAGAGGCGCAGGTTGGTGCCCGCCGGATACTGCCGCAGCCACGACCATTCCGACGGATGGTGGGAGAACACGCGCTTCCACGGCGCGGGCGCGGCCCAGTTCTTCTCCTGGCCCGCGACCAGGGTGCCGCAGGTCGCCGTCGGCGACACCGGCGGCGCCAGCACTGAGCGGCTCATCATCTCCTCGACCTGGCCGCGCACCTCGGCGGGGAAGGCCTGGGCGGCGATCTGCTGCGCGGTCACGGGACCGGCGGTCGATGTCAGCAACGCGGCGAGCAGTCCAAGACACGGTCCGGTTTTGGCCATGGTGTTTGCTCCGGAAGCTTGTTCCGAGGCAACGCGACGGCCCGGCCTTCGTTGCTGGCACCGCTCTGCCCAGGCAGCGCATTAGCACTGACAAAGCTGTCATCCCGAGCGTAGCGAGGGACCTTTCCTGTGCCCTTAAAGGTCCTCGCTGCGCGGGCTGACAGGGTGCGGGTTACGACACCAGCTCGAACCTGTCGACGTCGACCAGCCCCTTGTCGGTGATCTTGAGGTGCGGGATCACCGGCAGGGCGAGGAACGCCATCTGCAGGAACGGCTCGTGCAAGGTCGTGCCCATCGCCGCGACGGCCGTACGCAGGCGACGCAGGCCCTGCTCGACCTCCTCGAACGGCCGGTCGCTCATCAGGCCGGCGATGGGCAGCGCCAGTTCGGCTGTCACATGCCCATCGACCGACGCGGCAAGACCGCCGCGCATGGCGATCAGGCGGTTCACGGCGGTCGCCATGTCGGCGTCGTTGCAGCCGATGACGCAGACATTGTGGCTGTCGTGGCCGATCGACGAAGCGATGGCGCCTTTGATGATGCCGAAGCCTTTGACGAAGCCGTGCCCGATGCTGCCGTGGTCGCTGTGCCGGCCCAGCACCGCGACCTTCAGGACATCGCGCTCGACGTCGGCCACGAAGGCGCCGTCACGCTTCGTTAGCTCCAGCGACAACCGGTCGGTGAGAATCTGGCCCGGCCGGATGCCGATCACCGGCATCGGCCCGGTGCCGGCCGCCGGCATATGGAAAGTCGCAGCCGTCACGGGCCTGAGCTTCACCGAATCGAGCCCGACCAGCGGCACGCCAGGCCGCGCCTTGAAGCGATCCGGCGTGACCGGCGCGCCGCGGCAGATCACCGACTGCACCTTGCAGGTTACAAGATCCTCCAGCAGCACGATGTCGGCGCGCTGGCCGGGCGCCACCAGGCCGCGGTCGACCAGGCCAAAATGGCGCGCCGCCGACCAGGTCGCGGCGCGATAGGCATCGAGCGGTCGAACGCCGCGGGCGATGGCGGCGCGGATCAGGTAGTCGAGATGGCCTTCCTCGGCGATGTCGAGCGGATTGCGGTCGTCGGTACAGAGCGCCAGGAACGGCGCGCGCTCGGTGGTTATCAGCTCGGCCAAGGCGGCGAGGTCCTTCGACACCGTGCCCTCGCGCACCAGGATCTGCATGCCCTTGGCGAGCTTCTCGCGCGCCTCGGCGGCCGAGGTCGTCTCATGGCAGTTGCGCACGCCGGCGGCGATATAGGCGTTGAGGTCGTAGGACGACAGCAATGGCGAATGGCCGTCGATCTGCACGTCGGAGAAGGCCGCAAGCTTGGCCAGCACCGCCGGGTCCTTGTTGAGCACGCCCGGCACGTTCATGAACTCGGCCAGCCCCAGCACCTTGGGATGATGCTTGAAGGGCAGCAGGTCTTCCGCCTCCAGCCGCGCACCCGACGTCTCGAGATGCGTCGACGGCACGCAGGAGGAGAGCTGCACGCGCAGGTCCATGACCGTGACGGCGGCGCACTCCAGGAAGAATTTCAGCCCGGGCACGCCCAGCACGTTGCAGATCTCATGGGGATCGCAGATTGCCGTCGTCGTGCCGCGCGGCACCACGCAGCGGTCGAACTCGAGCGGCGGCACCAGGCTCGATTCGCAATGGACGTGGCTGTCGATGAAGCCCGGCACGGCTATGAGCCCACGCCCGTCGATCTCGGTGGCGCCGTGGTAGGTCTCGTGCGTGCCGACGATGCGGTCGCCGGCGATGGCGATGTCGCCCACCGTCACGTCGCCCGAGGTCAGGTCGAAGATGCCGACCGACTTGATCACCAGATCGGCCGGCGCCTTGCCGCGCGCCTGGTCGATGATGTCGGCAAGACGCGATACGCTGAGGGGCTCTCTCATCAGGAGGAGATAGGGCGGCCTTTATGTCATGGCAATGGCATCACTGCCACGCTCTCTTCTGGCGGCGGCGTCGCTCGCGAAGGCCGCCAACAGGATGAGGAACGACACGGCGGCACCCACCGCACGGACATGATTCCACGGCGTCCACCGGGCGTCGTAGGCGCCCCAGGTCGCTGCCGCGGCTGGACCGGACACAGCGACCGGCGCGAGAGCCTCGTTCAGCGGCACGTTGACCAGCATGGTCACGGCGAACACGGCGCCAACCTGCAGCAGGCCGCTTGCAAGCGCGAGCCAGGCTGCAAGGCGATGGCCGGCCAGCCCGGCAGCCGCTGCCGTCAGCAGCGCCAGGGCCGGCGCGCCGAAGAAGGCAAAGGCAAAGAGCGCCGTGCGGACCGACAGGTTGATCTTCTGCATGGCAAGGATGGCCGTGCCCGCATCGGCCGTCGCGAGCGCCGGCATGATCAGAATGGAGAAGGTGTAGAAGAACCCCGCGCTCAGTGCCCCGGCGAGCAGGGCAAGAACGAACAGAACCACGCGCACCACCGACATCGTATTCCTCGTCGAGCAGACTACCCGTTTGCCGCCCGCGAATCGGCCGGCGCTTCGGCGCGTTCAGCCAGACCGTAGTCGCGCACGACGTGGGCGATGCGCAAGCGATAATTGCGGAACACGCCTTCGCGGCCTCTCTTCTGGGCGGCGCGATGACGCTCGACATTACGCCACGCCGCGACCGCCGCTTCGTCGCGCCAGAACGAGAGCGACAGGAGCTTGGTCTGGTCGGTCAGGCTCTGGAAGCGCTCGATGCTGATGAAACCGTCGATGCGCTCCAGCTCGGGCCGGAGCGAGGCGGCGATGTCGAGATAGGTCTGCTTGTGGCCGTCGGCCGGCCATACCTCGAAGATGACGGCGATCATGGCATTCTCCTCTTCGAGTGAAGATAGGCATCCTCATGCCGCCGATCGTTCGGCCCCGGTCGAAGCATGCCGCCAGTCGAGCCCGATATCGAGCACCTGGGCGCTATGCGTCAGCCAGCCCGCCGAGATGAGATCGACGCCGCTTGCGGCGATGGCGGCCGCCGTCGCCGGCGTGATGCGGCCCGACGCCTCGGCGATGGCGCGGCCGCCGATGCGGCGCACCGCCTCGGCCAGCATCTCGGGCCCCATGTTGTCGAGCAGCACGGCGTCGGCCTTCTCGGCAAGCGCCTCATCCAGCTGATCCAACCGGTCGATCTCGACCTCGATCTTGACCAGATGACCTACGCCCGCGCGCGCGGCGCGGATCGCAGCAGCAACGCCGCCGGCCGCGGCGACATGGTTGTCCTTGATCAGAACGGCATCGTCCAGGCCAAAGCGGTGGTTGACGCCGCCGCCGGCGCGTACGGCGTACTTCTGCAGGGTGCGCAGGCCGGGCATGGTCTTGCGCGTGCAGCAGATGCGCGCCTTGTGGCCGCGCACCGCTTCGACCAGCGTCGCCGTGGCCGAGGCGACGCCGCTGAGATGGCCGAGGAAGTTCAGCGCCACGCGCTCGGCCGTCAGCATGCCGCGCGCTGGACCGGCGATCGTGGCAATGCGATCGCCGGGCTTCACGCGGCTGCCGTCCGGCCGCTCGATGCGGACCTGGATCGCCGGGTCAACCAGGCGGAAGGCAAGCGCCGCCGCATCGAGGCCCGCGACGACGCCGGCTTGGCGCGCCACCAGCGCCGTCTCGGCCTTGAGCGTGGCTGGCACGATGGCATCGGTGGTGAGGTCGCCGGCGCGGCCGAGATCCTCCAGCAGGGCGGCGCGCACCGGCGCCTCGATCATCAGGATGGGCAAGGGTGAGAGCGTCATGGCTCAGGCTCCGGCGACGAGAGGTTGCGGGATGGTGGCAAGCGGAACGGCCCGGCAGACGAGCCGGGTGCCGGTGTCGTGGACGCGCTGGACCAGCCGGCGCGCCCAAGCGGGAGAGGTTTGCGGGAAGTCGGCGCGCCAATGGCCGCCGCGGCTTTCCTCGCGGGCAAGTGCTGTCGTCGCGATCATCAGGGCGACCAGCGCCGGATCGGCCGCACCGCCGCCCTTGAAGGCAAGCGGCTGCAGGTGGTCGACCGCGCGCTCCAGGCCGGCGCGGTCGCGCACGACGCCCAATGTCTCGCTGATCGGCCCACGCAGGGTCGTCACGTCCGGCGCCGGCGGCAGAGCGACCGGCCGTGCTGCCGGCAGCGGCGCCGGCTCGGTGCCG
>DATGZZ010000106.1:0-4612 GCA_035296945.1 Reyranella sp. | reverse complement strand
CGCGACTTACTCAGCGCGCCTTGAGGACGAGCTTGCCCTTGAAATGACGGGCCGCGCTCACGCCGAGCGCTTCTCGCGCCTTGGCGAGCTCGAACAGCGTGACGTGCTGCGGCCGGACAACGCCCTTGCCGTGGAGCTCGGCGATGCGCTCCATGTACTTGCGCTCGCGCGGCACGGCCGGGCGCAGCGCTGTGACATCACTGCGGTTGGGCTTGGGCGCCGTCGGACCGGACGCGATGAAGGTGGCCCGGCCGCCCGGCTTGAGAACGGCAAAGGAACGCATGGCGACGTCGCCGCCTACGGTCTCGAACACCGCATCGCAATCCTTGACGACCTTGGTGAAGTCGGTGGTGCTGTAGTCGATCACCTGATCGGCGCCAAGGCCGTGCACGTAGTCGAGGTTCCCCGTGCTGCAGGTGCTGATCACATGCGCGCCGATATGCTTGGCGAGCTGGATGGCGAATGCTGCGACACCGCCTGCCCCGCCCTGGATCAGGATGGTCTCGCCGCGCCTCAGCTTCAGCGAGTTCTCGATGGCGCAGATCGCGGTAAGACCGGTCAACGCCATCGCCGCGGCATCGACGTGCGACAGGCCGGCCGGCTTCTTGCCGACAACGGCCGCACCCACGGCGAGCTTCTCACAGTAGGTGCCGTCACGGCCCGTCTCGAGCACGCCGAATACCTCGTCGCCGACCTTGAGGTCGCTGACACCCTCGCCGACGGCGCTGACCTTGCCGGAGAAATCGCGCCCCAGGATCAGCGGGAAGTTGGTCTGCTTGTATTCGCCGGCAGCCACCTTCGGATCGGCGCCGTTGACGCTCGCGGCGACGACGTCGACCACAACCTGCCCCTGCCCGGCGACCGGATCGGGCAGATCGCCATAGGTCAGGACCTCGGGTCCGCCGAACTTCTCGATGTACGCAGCCTTCATGGTGTTTTCCTCGATCGTCCGTTTTCCACCGATCGCAACGCTAAAACGTTTCTCGATCCGATGAAACCGCGAGCACTGCGTACCACTCGCGGTGCGACGTCGCCCGATCGCTTGCCGGAGGCAGTCGCTACTCGGCCTTGATGCCCATCGTGCGGATGGCCTCGCCGAACTTGGCATTCTCGACGCGCACCAGGCCGGCAAAGGCTTCAGGCGTCTCGCCGCCGGGCTCGACGCCGAACGACTCGAACCATTGAATCGCGTCGGGCGTCGCCAGGATCTTGGCGATCTCTCCATACAGGCGATCGATGACGGGTTTTGGCGTGCCCGCGGGGGCTGCGATCCCCGCCCAGGCGGTGAAGTCGAAGCCCGGAACGCCGGCCTCGGCCATGGTCGGGACATCGGGCATCGTCTTGGCGCGCTTCGCCGTGGTGACCGCGAGCGGCCGCAGGCGGCCGTCCTGGATGAACGGCTTCAGCACGGTGAGGCCTTCGATGCTCCAGGTGACATGTCCGGCGACCAGGTCGATGACGGCCTGGCCGCCGCCCCTGTAAGGAATGTGGGTCGCCTGGATGCCCGTCCGAAGCATCAGCAGGCTCGACGCCAAATGCCCCGGCGTGCCCACGCCCGGCGAGTTGAAGGTGAGCTCGCCCGGTTTGGCCTTGGCGAGGCTCACGAGCTCCGCCAGCGAATTTGCCGGCACGCCCTTGTGCACCGCCAGCGCCTGCGGTCCGACGCCCAGCCGCGTAATCGGCACGAGGTCGGTGAGCGGATCGTAGCCAGGATTGGCATAGAGGTGCGGGTTGATCGCCATCGTGCCGATATGGACGATGACCAATGTGTAGCCGTCCGGCGCGCTGCGGGCTGCCGCGACCGTCCCCAGGTTGCCCCCAGCGCCGGCGCGATTGTCGATCACGACCGGCTGACCGAGCAGCGGCGCCAGCCGCTCCGCCAGCCAGCGCGCGCGTATGTCGGTGACGCCGCCGGCGGTGCCGGGCACGATGATGCGGATGGGTTTGTTCGGCCAAGCCGAACCTTGCGCCCTTGCCGCGCCGCGGGGCATGGCAGTGGCCAAAAGCGCACCGGTCGTTGTCAGCACATGTCGACGTGTTGGCTGCATGTTACATCTCCTACGTGACGTGGACGGCGCAGGGCGCGGCAAGCGCCATTCATGACGCGACGCCGGTCGTCTGACTGTGGGCAAAGCCACATCCGCCTTACGCCCAATGGGCGAAGCACAGGCCGGTGCCCGTGCCGGCTGGCGTCCGGTAACCAGGGCAATAGGTCACCCAGCGCAGATCGAGATGCTCCAGCGCTCCGCCGGCGCAGATCCAGTTGCGGATCTCGGAGTTGCCCGAGTTGAGCCGCGCGCGCGGCAGGTCCTGCAGGGCGCTGCCGTCTTTCTCGCTCAGCGCACGGATCACCTCGCGGTCGAGTTCTTCATCGACGGTGAAGTGGCTGAGGCCACCCGACGCCACGACCCCGACGCGCAGATTTTCCGGATGGCTTTCGATCGCCTGGCGAATCGCCTGGCCGAGCCGGTAGCAGCGCCGCGGCGAGGGCTGGTTGGGCGGGTAGTAGGTGTTCAAGACGATCGGCACTACCGGAACCGCCGTCTTCATGAGCCGACGATGGACGAAGCCGAAGGCGTGCCCCTCGCCTTCGCCCGCCGGCAGCGCGTTGGCCGACGACACGTCGAACTCGGCCTCGACCAGGGCCGTGATCAGATGATTAGCGAGGCCGGCATGGACGGGATAGTGCCGCGTCTCGCTATCCTCGTAGTAGCGCGCGGCAGCGCGCTGCATCCAGTTGGGCCGCCGCGGTCCGTCGACGCTGGCGCCGGGGCTGCGTCCGGTCCGGTTCGGCACGTTGGCGATCGTCTCGCCGCGATAGACCAGCACGCTCGGCATGTTGTCGTCGTGATAGACCTCCTTGTGGTCGTCTCCGACGACGATCACCGCGTCGAGGTTGGCACCTGCCAGCCCGTCGCGCAGCCGGTCGACCGCCGCCATCGCCTCGCCGTGACGCCTTGTGTGCTTGTCGCGCGTGATCTCGCCTTGCACCGACGCGGGCGCTGCCGCCAGCAGGTCGTCGTAGGTCGCGGCGCGCCCGTCGGTGTGGAGATGTGCGCGATGGCGATCGACCTCCTCGAACAACGGCCATTCCTCGGCCGTCATGTTGAGCATCGGCGTGTGCGACGTGCCGGCGCCGAAGACGATGCTGGCCATGGGCTGTTCCTCCGTTCTTTGTATCTTGCCGTCATGTTCCTCTCCCCCGCTAGGGGGAGAGGTTAGATGAGGGGGGAATCGACGTGCGTTGCCCCCTCACCCAGCCTCTCCCCCTAGCGGGGAGAGGAGCATGAGCAGGCCTTGAGCCCGCGGTGCGGTAGGACGAAGTGGTACGCCGCTGGCCCCTCCGCTATGCTCGGCGGGCAAAAAAGCAAAGGGAGGACTTCGCCATGGCGTTGAGTTCCCGTCAGTCTCGTCGAGACGTCCTTAAGCTTACCGCGTACAGCACTGCCGGCGCCCTGCTCGCGCCGTCCATCGTCCGGGCCCAGACGAAGAGCCTCACGATGATGCACGAGAGCTCGTTCGTGCCGCCCTACGATGCGTTTTTCAAGAACAAGCTCGCCACCGCCTACGAAAAGGCTAAGGGCATCAAGGTGAACTACGAGGTGGTGAGCGTCGGCAGCCTGCTGACCCGGGTCACCACCGCGGCGGAGAATTCCTCCGGCCCCGACATGACCGCGATCGGCTTCAACTGGGCCTTCCTGTTCGACGACAAGTTCCTCGACGTCACCGACATCGCCGCCGAGATCGGCAAGGAAAGCGGCGGCTGGTACGAGTCCGCGCAGGAATCAGTGGTGGTCAACGGCAAGTGGAAGGCCATCCCGTTCGGCAACATCGGCCAGCTGATGAACTGGCGCACCGACTGGTTCAAGCAGGCGGGCTACGACAAGTTCCCCGACACGTGGGACGAGCTTCTGGAAGCCGGCATCAAGCTCAAGAAGGCGGGCCACCCGTTCGGCTTCGAGCTCGGCCACGGCTTCGGCGACAATCACGGCTGGCTCTATCCGCTGCTGTGGTCCTACGGCGCCCGCGAGGTCGAGCCCGACGGCAAGACCATCGTGATCGATTCCGACGAGACCGCGCGCGCGGTCGACTACTGCCGCCGGCTCTACAAGGAGACCATGCTCGAGGACTGCCTGGGCTGGACCGACGTCAACAACAACAAGGCGTTCCTGTCGGAGCAGATCTCCTGCACCAACAACGCCGAGTCGATCCTGTGGGCGGCCAAGAAGGACTTCCCCGACATGGCCAAGGTGATCGACCAGTCGGAGAATCCCCAAGGACCGAAGGGCCGGTTCCACATGCTGAACCCGCTCTGCCATTCGATCTTCACCCATACCAAGGACCAGAAGGCGGCCAAGGACTTCCTGCGCTGGCTGATGGCCCCGCCGCAGTGCGGTCCCTGGCTCGACGTCGCCGTCACCTACTACCAACCGTTCCTGCATGCCTACGACGACGCGCCGATGTGGAAGGTCGAGCCGCGCAACCTGCCCTACCGCGATGCGCTGAAAACCTCGCATCTGCCGGGCTGGCCCGCGCCGCTCAGCCGGGCGCAATCGGAGAGCGTGGCGAAGTTCGTCGTCGTCGACATGTTCGCCAAGGCCTGCGCCGGCAA
>DATGZZ010000105.1:0-3618 GCA_035296945.1 Reyranella sp. | reverse complement strand
AAAGAAGAAGAAGAACAAGCATCATTGATGGGAGCGCGGGCCTCTGGCCCGCTTACGGGCATTCACATGCGCGCTTGATCATGATGCGGGCCAGAGGCCCGCGCTCCCATACAGTTCGGAATCCACCGAAGGATTGGCCGTGGCCCTCCATGCCCCTGCTCCTTAGCTTCCCGGCATGATCCAGAGCAAGCGAAGCGTCTTTCCCGGCTGGTGGGTGGTCGCCGGCGCCTTCCTGTGCATGATGACGGGCTATGCCGTCGCCTATTCCTTCGCCGCCTTCTTCGGCGCGCTGGAAGGCGAGTTCGGCGCGCGCCGCGGCGAGACCGCCCTCGTCTTCTCGATCTCGGCTTTCCTCTATTTCCTGCTGGGCTTCCCCGCAGGCCTCATCGCCGACCGCACGGGCCCCAGGCCCGTCGTGATCGGCGGCCTGCTGCTGATCGCCGTCGGCCTGGTCGCCGCCGCGCAAGCGACGAGCCTGTGGCAGATCTATGCCGGCTATGGGCTGGGCGTCGGCGTGGGCATCGGCCTCAGCTACGTGCCGAGCGTCGCCGCCGTGCAGCGCTGGTTCGTGCGCAGCCGCGGCACGGCAAGCGGCATCGCCGTCGCGGGCATCGGCGTCGGCACGCTGATCGGCGCGCCGCTGGCGCACCAGTTGATCGCCCATCTCGGCTGGCGCCAGACCTATCTCGTGCTCGCCGCCCTCACCGTCCTGGGCGCTGCCGTCTCCGGCGCGCTGGTGCGGCCCGCACCCGAGCGTTACGGCCTCACGCCCGACGGCGACCCGCCGCATCCCTCCGGAGCGAGCGCCATGCCGGCCGGCCTGACGCTCGGCGAGGCCCTGCGGTCGGGCCCCTTCTGGTCGATCTACGTCGGAGCGCTCTTGATGTCGTTCGGCCTGTTCGCCCCCTTCGTCCATCTCGCGCCTTACGCCAAGGACGTCGGGCTGGGCGAGGCCTTCGGCGTGCTGCTGATCGTGCTTCTGGGCGTCGGCAGCACGGTCGGACGTTTCCTGTTCGCCAGCATCACCGGCTGGATCGGCCGCAAGCACTCGTTCGGCCTGATGTATGTCGGCGCCGCCGTCATGCTGGTGATGTGGTCGATGTCGACCAGTGCCGTGGCGCTGATTGTCTTCGCGCTGGCCTTCGGCGCCTTCTATGGCGGCTTCGTCGCCATCGCGCCCTCGCTCGCTGCCGACTATTTCGGCGGCAAGGCCCTGGGCTCGATCATCGGCGCGCTCTACAGCGGCGTCGCCTTCGGCGCCCTGCTCGGCTCGCCGGTCGCCGGCTACGCCCACGACTTCTTCGGCTCCTACGCCGGCGCCATCCTCGCGGGCGCCGCGCTCTGCCTGGTGTCGTTCGTCATTACCCTGATGACGCCGGAGCCGCGGGAGTGGCTGGCGCGGCATCGACGGCCCAGCTGACACCCGATCCGAGCTGGGCCGCGATCCACGGCAGGGCCTCGCGCATCGCTTCCTCGAAGCGCCACGGCGGGTTGATCACCGCCAGCCCGCAGGCCGCGAGCTTGCCCGGCGCAACGCCATCGAGCCGCAGTTCCAGGACCAGAGGCTTGAACGCGGCAAGGTCGGCGGCGAACGCGGCCGCCGCGACGTCCTTGATCGGATACCAGACGGCGTAGCAGCCGGTCGCGAAGCGCCGCACGCCCTGGCGCAGGGCGCGCAACAGGTGCTCGTACTCGTCCGGCATCTCGAACGGCGGATCGATCAGCACCAGCCCGCGGCGCTCGACCGGCGGCAACAGCGCCTTCAGCGCCTTGTAGCCGTCGGCCTGCCGGACCTCGACGGCGCGGTCGCCGGCGAACTCGCGTTTCAGCAGCAACGCCTCCTCGGGATGCAGCTCGCAAGCGATGAAGCGATCGCCCGGCCGGAAGGCTGCGCGGACGAGACGCGGCGAACCGGGATAGCGCCGAAGCTCGCCGCCAGCCGGACCGAACTTGCGATCATAGGCGGTGACGGCCGCGAGATAGCGCACCACCGCCGCCGGCATGCCTGCGCGCGGCAGGCGTGCCAAGCGGACGATGCCGGTTTCGGCCTCGCCGGTGCGGCGCGCTTGGCTGCCCGAAAGATCATAGCCACCCGCGCCGGCGTGCGTGTCGAGCACGAACAGCTTCTTGTCCTTGGCTGTCATCAGCCGCAGCAGCTCGCACAAGGCGGTGTGCTTCAGGACGTCGGCAAAGTTCCCGGCGTGGTAGCCGTGGCGGTAGTTCATGGCAGCCCTATAGCATCCAGGGCATGGTCTGTGCTTCAACGGTGGCCAAGAGGGGAGACATATGGCCAACCACGAGCTCAATTCCTCGCCGGAGACCTGTCACTGGGGCTACTTCGACAGCCAGCTGAAGCCGTCGCTGCGCATCAAGTCGGGCGACATCGCCACCATCCACTGCGTCTCGGGTTCAACCGAGATCCTGCCCGGCGAGCCGTTCAACATATTGCCCGAGCACCGCGAGATTCTAGGCAAGCTGAAACCCCATCTCGGCCGCCACATCCTGACCGGCCCGGTCTACGTCGAAGGCGCCGAGCGCGGCGACGCCCTCGCGGTCGAGGTCCTCGACATCAAGTTCCGCACCAACTGGGGCTGGAACGTGCAGCGGCCGCTCGCCGGCACGCTGCCCGAAGACTTCCCGTTCTTTCGCCTCACGCACATCCCGATCGATTCCAACCGCGGCGTCTGCACCATGCCATGGGGCCTGGAGATCGAGCTGAAGCCGTTCTTCGGTATCATGGGCGTGGCGCCGCCGCCGGAATGGGGCCAGTGCAGCTCGATCGAGCCGCGCGCCTTCGGCGGCAACATCGACAACAAGCACTTCCAGGTCGGCACCACGGTGTACCTGCCGGTATTCGCCGAGGGCGGCCTGTTCTCGACCGGCGACGGCCACGGCGTGCAGGGCGACGGCGAGGTCAACCTGACGGCGCTCGAGACGTCGCTCTCGGGCACCTTCCGCTTCACCGTGCGCAAGGACATGAAGCTCAACAACCCGCGCGCCGAGACGGCGACGCACTGGATCACGCACGGCTTCGACCACGATCTCGACGACGCCGCCAAGGAGGCGCTGCGCGACATGATCCGGCTGATCTGCGCCAAGACCCACCTCAGCGCCGCCGACGCCTACATGCTGTGCAGCCTGCAGGCCGACCTGCACGTCACCCAGACGGTGGACGGCCACAAGGGCATCCATTGCATGATCGCCAAGAAGGTGATCGGCGGCTGACGATGGCGCACGACCTGGTCGGCGCCTGGGGTCTCGAAAGCTGGTCCCTGGAGTACGAGGACGGGCGACCGAGCGAATTCCCGCTGGGGCTCGCGGTGCGCGGCATGCTGCTCTACACACCGGACGGTCGGGTCAGCGCGACTTTGATGGGAGCGGGCAAGCCGGCCGCAAGCTTCGCCTATGCCGGTCGCTACGACGTGCGCGGCGATGCGGTCTATCATTCGATCGAGATCTCGACCGATCCGACGCTGGTCGGCGTCACGACCACTCGACACATCGCACGGGAGGGCGACGTGCTGACACTTTCGGGGCCGGATTTCCGCGCCGGAACAGGACGCCGCCAGAAAGTCGTTTGGCGGCGCCTGTCATGAGCACGCCGACCCTGCTCGGCGA
>DATGZZ010000104.1:0-4796 GCA_035296945.1 Reyranella sp. | reverse complement strand
CTGCGGCCATCGCAAAGGGCGCAGAGGGCAACAATGGCGCCAAGGCGCTCATCGCCTTCCTTCAGTCGCCTCCGTCGAAGGAGTCGATCAGCGCGAAGGGCATGGCACCGGCCGCTCCTTGAAGCGGTTCCCAGTCGCACTTGCGGCAGCATCACGCCTGCTCATGGCGAGCGGGTGCGCGAATCGCGCGACCTCCTTCTTTGCGAGGCTTCTCGCCGCTTTTTGGTCGCCGCCGTCGGAGGCTTGCATTACCGCCGTCTGGTAGGCGGCGCTCGCGCAGGATGGCATCACCGATCCGCAAACGATGACGAAGGACCTTTCTTTAAGCCATGCATCTTGCCGCGTATTGCAATGGCGAACCCGAAACGGCGCCGCACGGACCCGGTACGTCGGCCCGGCTCATGTGACCGGCTCCATGAGCTCAGGCCCCTTGTTGCGGACGTTGCCAACCGCCGCTCCGACTTCCCAGATTTCGAGCTCGCCGCCATAGGGCTTCATCATGTCGGCAGCGAGCTCGGTTGGACCGCGCATCCAGTCGTCGAACTGGCTGTCCTCGAGAACAAGCGGCATGCGGTCATGGTAGCGCGCGGTACTGAGCGCCGCGTTGGTCGTGACGATCGAGAAGCTGGTAACCGCCGACTTGCCGTCAGCCCTCCAGACGTCGTAGACACCGGCCAGGGCAAAGGGCTTGGCCGCCGGCTGGAAGTGAAACGGCTTCTTTTCCTTCGGCCCCGTCTTCTGCCATTCGTACCATCCCGTCGCCGGCACCAGGCAGCGCCGCTTCTTGAAGGGCTCGCGATAGGTCGGCGCCGTCTGCACGCGATCGGCGCGGGCGTTGATGGTCGCATAGGGCTGCTTGCTGAGCTGCTCGGGCTTCAGCCAAAACGGCACCAGGCCCCAGCCGGCCAGCAAGAGCTCGCGGCCGTTGCCGGCCGGCCGGATGATCGGCATGACGTCGGTCGGCGCGACATTGTAGCTCTCGCGCAGGAGCGGTGGCGGCTCCTCCGGCAAGGTCAGGCGATAGAGCTCGACGATCTGCTTCCAGCTGAGCTTGTGGGTATAGCGGCCACACATGCAGGAGACTTGGCCCCGGAACGGCCCCTCAGCAAGGGCCACACTCCCGCGCCAGGCAGGTGTAACGGCAGCCTCTCGACCTTCGTCTTCCGTTATGACCGGCCCCAAAGGTCGGTCTCAACCGAACGGGAGACAGCAATGCAGGCAATTTGCTCAATCGCGGCCACGATCCTCGTCCTTGCCGGTCCGGGAGAGTGCAAGACGCCGGCCGACGGCGTGATGGCCAGGTCGGGGGCAACCAACGTCCACTACGCAGGCTCTGGCCTGCCGAGATTGCCGAGCCTGCCGCGCCTGCCAAGTCTGCCGCGTCTCCCGAGCCTGCCGCGCGTGCCGAAGCCGCGGTGACCCTGAGTCAGGCCAGGAGCGCGTAGAGATCAGTCTCGAGCCTGCCGGGATCGACGCCCTGCCAGGGCATGTAGATTTCCCAGTTGATGCCGGCGAGCTCGAGCTTCTCGGCCTGGCACCAGGCGAACAGCGTCTGCCAGGCGCCCGGCATGCGTCGACCGGCCCCTTGAGCTGGAAGTGCGTAACGCGGCCGGCCGGCAGCTCCGACGGCACGATCTCGCCGCGGCCCGCGAAGCTGCGGCCGACGATGGTGCCGATTTCCATGTCGAGCGCATCCTTCGCCGGCGTGCGAAAGCGCGTCAGCGGCCGGCCGAGCGGGCCCGCGTCGAGCGACGGCAGCGCGGCGTCGATTGCGGTGCGCGCCGAGCGCTGGGCGTTGGCAATCTGCGGGAAAGGCACCTTGGCCTTGACCACTGCCGTGAGCTGCCGGTCGACCGTCACGATTGAGCACGTCATCGATTGCAATCCTTCACTTAACCTTATGGTTAAGTGATAGGCGTTGCCGGCACATCCGTCAACAAGTGTGTAACGACCAGGCGCCGGCCTCCGTCTCCCAGACAGAAGACCTTGCTCACGGGGGAGACGATGAAATCAACGACGAAAGTCGCACACAACACGCCGCTCCTCGCGGCGATGTCCTTGGCAGTGGCCACGCTGGGCCTCGGCACCTATCTCGCCGCAATCGACGTTGCCTGGAACGGCCCGGGTGTCGGACCATCGGTCATTGCCGCCCATCCCTACGCCGCGCGCGACGAGCTGGGACGGCCGACCTGCCGGCGCAACAACTTCGGCGATCCGCAGCGGCCGCTCGTCAGGATCGGCCAGAGCTGCCCGTGACTATTTTTTCTGCGCCTGCTCGCGAAGCGTCCGTGCGACATGCTGCACGCCCGCGCCATGCGAGCCTCCGCGCTACTTGTAGCTGGTCTCCGTGCCGCCGAGGCCAACGAACTCGGTCTTGGCCGTGCCCGGCCCGGGCAGGAACACCGGCGGATGGACCGAGCCCGTCAGGATCACGTCGCCCGCCTTCAGGTGCTTGCCGTGCTCCAAGAGCTTGTTGGCGAGCCAGGCGAGCGAGATCAGCGCACTGCCCATGACGTTGGTGCCGGGGCCGGCGCCGATCTCCTTGCCCTCGAACTCCGAGCGGCCTTTCAGGCCGGCGAAGTCGACCTTCTGCCAGTCCTTCACCTCGGTGCCGACGATGCAGGCGGCTTGCAGGACGTCGTCGGCGATGCGGCCGGGGCCGCTCAGCTTGGTGACGTCGGCGTAGCGGTTCTCGACCACCTCGGCGCCGCAGTGGAAGCCCGCGACATTGGCCTTGATGCTGTCGGCCGTGTAGCCGCCGGCCGTCGCGTCCTTGGACATGCGCGCCACCATCTCGCATTCGATGCCGGCCCTGAGCGGCCAGCCCTTCTCGAACACCGCGCCGGAGGGCCGCACGCCGCTCTTGTAGATGCCGGCGAACACCGGGCCCGAGAGCTTCATCGGCTCGTACTGCGAGGGCAGCGTCAGGGCCACCTTCCAGCCGGCCATCTGGTCCTTGCCGTCGGCCGTCAGCCGGTCGTGGACGGCGAACTGGACCTTGTAGGAATCGGCCTCGCTCAGCGTCGCGGTGTCGGCCGCGAGGAAGTCCATCACCTTGCGGCTGCGCCGGCCCTCGGCGATGCGGTCAGCGAGTGCGGCGATTTCCTTGTCGTTCACGGCAGTTCCTCCTGCTGGGGGCGCGCCACTCCAGTGGCGCGTCTTTGTTTATACCAGCGAAGACGCGCGACTGGAGTCGCGCGCCCCCAGCGGAGCTATGCCGCTTTCGCGGGGTGATAGTTGCCGTAGAAGCTCTGCCCCTTCGCCGCCATGTCGCGCAGCATCTTGGGCACCTCGAACTGCGGGCCGTACTTCTTGGCGAAGTCGTCGCATTCGGCGACGAAGGTCTTGACGCCGACCTGGTCGATCAGGCTGACGGCGCCGCCGGTCTGCGGCGCGAAGCCCAGGCCCATGATCGAGCCGACGTCGCCGTCCTGCGGGTTGGTGAGCACGTTGGCTTCCAGGCAGCGCACGGTGTCCACGGCCTGCACGTAGAGGAGACGCTTCTTGATCTCGTCCTCCTTGGCGCGCTTGTCCTCGCCCTCGCCGTAGAGCAGCTTGGGATCGGGCGGGAAGTGCTTGGCGAGCTCGGGCCACAGCCGCTTCTTGCCGTCGGCCGGATACTCGTAGAAGCCCTTGCCGTTCTTGCGGCCGAAGCGCTCGAGCTTCTTCACCATCAGCTCGAGGATGTGCTCGGTGCCGCCGCCCTCGAACTTCTGGCCGGCCGCCGCCGCGTCGCGCCGCGCCTGGTCCATGATCTTCCAGGAAAGGTCGATCGCGACCTCGTCGTTCAGCGCCAGCGGGCCCACCGGCATGCCGGCGAAGCGCGCGCAGTTCTCGATCATGGCGGCGGGCACGCCCTCCTCGAGCATGCGATGGCCTTCGCTGATGAAGGCGCCGCAGACGCGGGAGGTGAAGAAGCCGCGGCTGTCGTTCACCACGATCGGCGTCTTGCGGATCTTCTGCACGAAGTCCATGGCGCGAGCCAAAGTCTCGGGCGAGGTCTTCTTGCCGACGATGATCTCGACCAGCGGCATCTTCTCGACCGGCGAGAAGAAGTGCAGGCCGATGAACTGGTCGGGCTTCGACGAGGCTTCGGCCAGGCCGGTGATCGGCAAGGTCGAGGTGTTGGAGGCGAACACCGCCTCCTTCGGCATAGCCGCCTCGGCCTTCTTGGTCGCCTCGGCCTTGACCTCGCGCTGCTCGAACACCGCCTCGACCACGAGCTGGACGTCCTTCAGCGCGCCGAAGTCCGGCGTCGCCGTCACCTTGGCCAGCAGAGCGTCGCGCCTGGCCTGGTCGAGCCGGCCGCGCTTGACGAGCTTGTCGAGCTCGCCCGCGATGTGGGCCTTGCCCTTGTCGGCGGCGGCCTGGTCGCGGTCGATCAGCACGATGTCGAGCCCGGCCTGAACCGAGACCGTGGCGATGCCCGAGCCCATCAGGCCGGCGCCTAAAATGCCGATCTTCTTGTATTCCTGCTTGGGCACGCCCTTGGGCCGGCGCGCGAGCTTGTTCGCCTCCTGCAGGCCGAAGAACAGCGTTCTAATCATGCTCTTGGCCACGGGATTGCGCAGCAGCGAGACGAAGTAGCGCGTCTCGACACGCAGCGCCGAATCGAACGGCAGCTGCAGGCCTTCGTAGACGCAGCTCATGATCGCCTTGGGCGCGGGATAGACGCCGTTGGTCTTGCCGGCGATCATGGCGTTGCCGCCGATGAAGGTCTGCACGCCCGGCGGGCTCCACACCTGGCCGCCCGGGAAGCCCGGGGTCTTGAAACCCTTGCGGTCCCACGGCTGCAC
>DATGZZ010000103.1:0-2418 GCA_035296945.1 Reyranella sp. | reverse complement strand
GTTCTGGGGCGTGATCGCCGCACTGATCGTCGCCATGGCGATCGCCGCACCCGTCGTGGCGCCCTACCCTCCGCTCAAGTCCGATTTCCGCTCGATGCAGAAGCCGCCAAGCGAGAAGCACTGGTTCGGCACCGACCAGATCGGCCGCGACACGCTGAGCCGCGTCATCTACGGCGCCCGGAGTTCGCTCACCGTGGCGCTGGGGGCGGTGCTGTTCGGCACGACCGTCGGCGCCCTGTGGGGCCTGGCCTGCGGCTACTTCGGTGGACGCTTCGACATGGCGAGTCAGCGTGTCATCGAGTTCCTGCAATCCTTTCCCGACCTGATATTGGCGATGGCGATCGCCATGGCGCTGGGCGGCGGCATGGCGACGGTGATCGTGGCCATCGCCGTCACCCGAATACCGTTCGGCGGCCGCGTCATCCGCTCCGTGGTGCTGTCGCTCAAGGAGATGCAGTACGTCGAGGCGGCGCGCGGCATCGGCGCCTCGCACAAGCGCCTGATGTTCCGCCACATCCTGCCGCAATGCGTGGCGCCCTACCTCATCCTGGCGACCACCCATCTCGGCGTCGCCATCGTCATCGAGGCGTCGCTCGGCTTTTTAGGCGTCGGCATCCCGCCACCGACGCCGACCTGGGGCAACATGCTGGCCGATTCGCTCAACTCGGGACTGGTGCCGCCGTGGTGGCTGGTGGTGTTCCCGGGTGCCGCCATCACGGTCACGGTGCTCGCGTTCAATCTCTTGGGCGACGGCATCCGCGACTTGCTCGATCCGCGCTTGCGGGGATCGGTCTAGGTCATCCGGGCGGCGGGCTCGCCGCCCGCGTTCCGCAGCGGAAAGGCCACGCCGCCATCGTGCAGATGACACGAGGCGAAGTGGCCCGGCATCACCTCGCGCAGGGCCGGCACGTCGACTTTGCAGCGCGCCATGGCGTAGGGGCAGCGGGCGTGGAAGTGGCAGCCGGGCGGCGGGTTGATCGGGCTCGGCACGTCGCCGGTCAGGATCACGCGCTTGCGGCCGCGCGCGCTCGACTTGGGGATCGGCACGGCCGACAACAGCGCCTCGGTGTAGGGATGCAGCGGCATCTCGAACAGGGTGCGCTTGTCGGTCATCTCGACGATGCGGCCAAGATACATCACCGCGACGCGATGGCTGATGTGCTCGACCACGGCAAGGTCGTGGGCGACGAACAGGTAGGAGAGCTTGAACTCGTCCTGCAGCTCCATCAGCAGGTTGATGATCTGCGCCTGGATCGAGACGTCGAGCGCCGACACCGGCTCATCGCCGACGATCAGTTCGGGATTGAGCGCCAGCGCGCGGGCGATGCCGATCCTCTGGCGCTGGCCGCCGGAGAATTCGTGCGGGTATGAATTCACCGCCTCGGGCCGCAGGCCAGCGCGTTCGAACAGCGCGTCGACGCGCTCGCGGCGCTCGGCCGGCGTGCCGATGTCGTGCACGATCAGCGGCTCGCCCACGATCTCGCCCGCCGTCATGCGCGGGTTCAGCGAGGCGTAGGGATCCTGGTAGATCATCTGCATGCGCCGCCGGTAGGGCAGCATCGCCCGGGCGTCGAGCCCGGTGATATCCTCGCCGCCGACCTTGATGGTGCCGTCGGTCGGCTCGAGCAGTTTCAGGAGCGTGCGGCCGACCGTCGACTTGCCGCAGCCGCTTTCACCGACCAGGCCCAGCGTCTCGCCGCGGCCGATCGAGAACGACACGCCGTCGACGGCATAGACGTGACCCGACACTTTCGAGAACACGCCCTTGTGGATCGGGAAGTGCTTCTTCAGGCCCTCGACCTCGAGCAGCGCGGTCATGCGGCACCTGCCATGCCGGCCAGCACGCGATCGGCGTGCCAGCAGGCGATCCAGTGCCTGGGTCGGTGCTCCTCGAGCGGCGGCATGTGGTTGCGGCACTGGTCGCTGGCGTAGGCGCAGCGCGGCGCGAAGCTGCAGCCCGGCGGGAGGTTGAACAGCGACGGCACCATGCCCTTGATCTCGTTGAGCCGCGCCCGCTTGGCGTCGCTGCGGGCGGCAGTGTCGAGATGCGGAATCGAGCCCAGCAGGCCCTTGGTGTAGGGATGCCCCGGATTGTCGAACAGCTCGGCGGCATCCGCCTCCTCGACCTTGCGCCCGGCATACATCACGACCACACGATCGGCGTTCTCGGCGACCACGCCCATGTCGTGGGTGATCAGGATGATGGCGGTACCGTACTTGTCCTGCAACGCGCGCATCAGATCGAGGATCTGCGCCTGGATGGTGACATCGAGCGCCGTCGTCGGCTCGTCGGCGATCAGCACCTTGGGATTGCACGACAGCGCCATGGCGATCATGACGCGCTGGCGCATGCCCCCCGAGAGCTGGTGCGGATAGCGGTCGAGGACGTTGCGCGCCTCCGGGATGCGCACCAGCTCC
>DATGZZ010000102.1:0-2497 GCA_035296945.1 Reyranella sp. | reverse complement strand
ACGGGTACCGGCCACCAAAGGCTCACCGGGTCGACGCACGTCTGAGGCAACCAGCGTCATCTGTTTCTGTTCTTTGGCCCGCCGGCATTTTCCACCGGGCAGTTGAGGGGTGTGACCATTTTAGCTCACCTGGACGGCCGTGGCGATGGCCCCGGAAAGCCCCTTGAACCGCCTTCCCGGCACCCCAGATTCACCGCAAGGGAAGGCCTAAATGGATTCCTGGACGCTCGCTCCTCGGAGGAGAGTTCTATGAGCCGTGTGTCGATGTTCAATTCGCCCCTGCTGCTGGGCTTCGACCAGCTCGAGCGTACGCTCGACCGGTTGGCCAAGAGCGCGGAGGGCTATCCACCCTACAATATCGAGCGGATCGGCGAGAACGGCTTGCGCATCACGCTGGCGGTCGCCGGCTTTGCGTCCGACGACCTCGCGATCGAGCTGGTCGAGAGCCAGCTCACGGTGCGCGGCAAGCAGACCGACGATAACGATCGAGTCTTCCTTCATCGCGGCATCGCGGCACGCCAGTTCCAGCGCGCCTTCATGTTGGCCGAGGGCATCGAGGTGACGGGCGCGCGGCTCGACAACGGGCTGCTGTCGATCGACCTCGTGCGGCCGGTCCAGGAGCCGCGTATCCGCAGGATTCGCATCGAGGCCGGCGACGCCGGCAGCGGTGCCGGCAACACCATCGACATCACCGCACGTCGTGTTCAGCCCCGCTGACGGATGCGGTTGACGCTGCCAAGGAGGTAGCCATGGAAAACGAGCAGACTAACAGCTTCACCCCCCTCGCCGACGAAGCCTTCCTGAGCCTCGGTGCCCAGCAGATCGCCTACGTGAAGGCCATCAACCTTCCCGACGGCGCGCACGCCATCGGCATCTTCTCAGCCGACGGCAAGCCGATGGCCGCCGCGCCCTCGGTCGAGCTCGCGCAGGCGTTGATCCGCCAGCACGATCTCGAGCCGGCGTTGGTGCACTAGCCGCGCTGACTAGGCAGCGCTCTGCGCCTGGACTGATTCGACCAGCAAGGCGTAGAGCGCGTCGGCGCTCTCGGTGGCGCGCAGCTTGTCGACCAGGCTGCGATCGCGCAGCAGGCGGGAGACGCGCGCCAGGGCCTTGAGATGGTCGGCGCCGGCGCCTTCGGGGGCGACCAGCAGGAAGACGATGTCGACCGGCCGCTCGTCGATCGAATCGAAATCGATCGGATGGGCGAGCCGGGCGAACAGGCCGCGCGGCTGGGCAAGCGTGCTCATGCGGCCGTGTGGAATGGCGATGCCGCCGCCGATGCCGGTCGAGCCCAGGCGCTCGCGCTCCAGCAGGCGGTCGAACAAGCGGCGTTCGTCGAGCTTCAGCATGGAAGCGGCGCGGGCTGCCAACTCTGCCAACAAAGCCTTCTTGCCGGACGCTTTCACGCTGGCCAGCACGGCTTCTGGACCGGTCAGCAAATCGGCAATTTCCACAATGTCACCAACAGGTTAGCGGACAAGGGCTAAAACACGCCCGGCGCGCGAAGGCGCCCCTATAGGCGCCTCGTCCGACCCGGTCAAGCCGCTCCTCGATTGATCTCAGTCGGCGGGGCCGGTCAGAGCTTGCGCGGCGATGGCGGCACTGGGAAGCGCTGACGGCAGGCTGCGCCCCATGCCGAGCCGGCCGAGCCGGCGGCGTTCGGCCGACGAGGGGATGCGCATGGCCTCGCGATACTTGGCGACGGTGCGGCGGGCGATCTCGATGCCCTCGCCCTTCAGCAAGTCGACGATGCGATCGTCCGACAACGGCGCGCCGGCGCTCTCGCCGCCCACCAGAAGGCGGATGCGCGAGCGTACCGATTCGGACGACACGACGGCGCCCGGAGTCCGCGCCGGCAGCGACGAGGTGAAGAAGTACTTCAGCTCGAAGATGCCACGTGGGGTGGCAATGTACTTGTTGGAGGTCACACGGCTCACCGTGCTCTCGTGCAGCTCGGTGGCGATGGCGATGTCGCGCAGCACCAGCGGACGCAGCGCGCTCACACCGTGGCGGAAGAAGCCGTCCTGCTGGCGCACGATCTCGCGCGCGACCTTGAGGATGGTGGTGGCGCGCTGCTCGAGAGTCTTCACCAGCCAGTTGGCCGACTGGAAGCGTTCGGCGACGAAGTCGCGGTCGGGCTTGGCGCGCGCGCCCTTCATCAGCGTGGCGTGGTAGTGGCGGTCGACCAGCACCTTGGGCAGCGCATCGGTGTTGAGCTCGATGTGCCAGCCCTCCTCGCCGGTGTCGGCGTCCTTGGCCGCGCGCAGGAAGAGATCGGGCTGCACCGGCTGGATCGGCTCGAAGTCGAAGGCCTGGCCGGGGCGCGGATCGAGGCTGCGCAGCTCCGACAGCATCTCGCGCAGATCCTCGTCGTCGACGCCGCAGCGGCGGCGCAGCTGCCCGAGCTCGCCCGCGGCCACCAGGTCGAGATTGTCGAGCAGGGCCTGCATCGCGGGATCCAGCCGATTGCGCTCGGCAAGCTGCGCGCCGAGACACT
>DATGZZ010000101.1:0-6695 GCA_035296945.1 Reyranella sp. | reverse complement strand
CCCGGAAACTGCCGGATGCGATCGAGACCCGGCTCATGGAGCTGTTCGACACGCGGCTCAATGCCGACGACAAGCCGCTGAGCTCCCCCCAGCTCGTCGAAGCCGTGAAGACAGCCGACGTGCTGGTGCCCACCGTGACCGACCGCATCGACAGCCGCGTGCTATCGCAGGCCGGGCCGCGGCTGAAGCTGATCGCCTCGTTCGGCACCGGCGTCGACCATATCGACCTCGACACCGCCCGCCAGCGCGGCATCACCGTCACCAACACGCCGGGCGTGCTGACCGAGGACACCGCCGACATGACCATGGCGCTGGTGCTGGCGACGGCGCGGCGCATGGGCGAGGGCGAGCGCGTGGTGCGCGCCGGCCAATGGGCTGGCTGGAGCCCGACGGCGATGCTGGGCGCCAGGCTGCTCGGCAAGCGCATGGGCATCGTCGGCATGGGCCGCATCGGCCAGGCGCTGGCGCGCCGCGCGCGCGGCTTCGGGTTGGCCATCCACTATCACAATCGCAAGCGCGTCCACGGCGAGATCGAGCGCGAGCTCGAGGCGACCTACTGGGAGAGCCTCGACCAGATGCTGGCGCGCATGGACATCGTGTCGGTCAACTGCCCGCACACGCCTGCGACGTTCCATCTGCTGTCAGCGCGGCGGCTGAAGCTGATGAAGCCCACGGCCATCATCGTCAACACCGCGCGCGGCGAGGTGATCGACGAGAATGCGCTGGTCCGCATGCTGAAGGCGGGCGAACTCGCCGGCGCCGGCCTCGACGTCTACGAGCACGAGCCGCAGGTCAATCCCAAGCTGCTCGAGCTCGAGCGCGTCGTGCTGCTGCCGCACATGGGCTCGGCCACGCTCGAAGGCCGCATCGACATGGGCGAGAAGGTGTTGATCAACATCAAGACCTTCGCCGATGGCCACAAGCCGCCGGATCGGGTGTTGGCGACGATGTTCTAGGCGCGTTCACACGCGCCGGCGGGCGTAAGCGCCTTCTGAAGGCGCGGTAGCCCGCACAGTGCAGAAAAGACAAGGATCTAAAGATCCCCCTCCACCATCTCCCGTCGGCGCTCGTTGATCAGCACGTCGCGCGTCGAGCGGCCGATCTGGGCGCCGAGCAGGATGGCGAGGGCCGTCCAGTACATCCACACCATGATGGCGGCGAAGCCCGCCGTGGCGCCGAATGCCGAGGTGAGCTGCGTCACTTCGAAGTAGTAGACCAGCGCCCGGTTGCCGGCAGCAAACAGCAGTGCAATCACTGCACCGCCGATCAGGGCATAGCGCCACGGCACGCCACCCGTCGGCAGCCACTTGTAGATCAGGGTGAAGAAGGCCGACAGCAGGCCATAGTGCATGAACACCGATATGGCCGGCCCGATCCACACGCCCAGCAGCGGGAATGTCTCGAGCACGCCGGCGTAGGCCGAAGTCAGCACGCTCGCCAGGATGACCAGGATCAGCAGAAGGCCGAGCACGATCATCATCACCAGGGCCAGCAGCCGCGACTGCAGGGTCGCCAACACGGGCTCGAAGGGGCTCACCGGATGCAGCGCATGCACCGCGGGCGTGCTCCAGATGGCGTTGATGCTGTCGTCGAGCTCGACGAAGACTCGGCTGCCCGTATAGATCAGCACGAGCGCGCCGATGATGGCCGCCAGGCCGCCGCCCCTGAACAGTTCCTGCGAGGCATAACGGCGGATGCCCACGAGCTGGTCGGGCTGCAGCACGGTGCCGAGCGCGTCGAAGACCGCTTCCGTCGCCATCAGCCGCCCGACGATCGGTTCGGCCACGGTGATGCTGAAGATCATGATCGGGCCGATGGCGAACATGGTGTAAAAGGCCATGGCCGCGGCCGAGGTCGACAGCCGGTTGGTGAAGAAGCCCAGGCCCACCGAGTAGGCGATGTTCCAGAGGGTGCGAAGCAGCTCCAGAGGGGGCAGCGTCAGAGGCGACATCGTCAGCGCAGATGGGCGATGGCGTTGGCGTAATAGGCGAGCACCGGACGTTCGCCGGCCACCGCCGAGAACAGGCCTTTCTCGGGCTCCTCGACCAGATGGCGCAGCGCCAGCATGCGCAGCCCGACGTCGAAGGCATAGTCCCGGTCGCCGCGCGGCACATAGAGCTTGGCGCCGCGACCCTCGAAATGCGCCATCAGATCGGAGGCCCGCACCTTGAGCTCGAGCTCGTCGAGCGGCTCCTTGGCCTCCAGCAACACGGTGGCGATCACCGACACCGGCAGCACCGGCACCAAACGGGCGATCTCGCCCATGACGTCCTTGGCCAGGCGGCCGATGACCTCGAACCGCTGGTCCTTGTCGAGGCCGCGCAGATCGCCGCCCGACGCCGCCGCGTTGCTGGCGAGCCAGTCGCGGGCGGAGATGAGCCCGCCGAAATTCACGCAGGCATAGCCGAAACGATACCAGCGGCCGCGCAGCATCAGGCCGAGCTGCCTGAACCAGAAGGCGAGCGCGGTACGCGCGGCAAACAGCGCGCCGCGCCGCGGCAGCTCCTTGTCGAGCGAGCGCAGCAAGGTGCGGTCCTCGAGCACACGATCGTAGTTCAGCGCCACCGGCACGAAGACGATGTCGTGGCCGGACTTGGGATCGAACGACTTCAGCATGTAGTCGAACAGGCCGAGCTTGGGCTCGCGCAGCCGGCCGTCGCGCGACAGTCCGCCTTCGGGATACATCGCCTGGGCGACACCCGCCTCGGTCGCCATGTGGACGTAGCGCTCCAGCACCCGGCGATAGATCGGATTGTTGGAGTTGCGGCGCACGAAGTAGGCGCCCATCGAGCGGATGAGCTGCTGCAATGGCCAGATGCGCGCCCATTCGCCGACGGCGTAGCTGAGCGCCGTGCGCTCGGCCGCCAGGAAGGCTACCAGGACGTAGTCCATGTTGCTGCGGTGGTTCATGACGAACACCACGGTGGTGCCCGGCGCCACGCCGGCCATGGTGCGCTCGTCGGCGAAGCCCAGGCGCACGCGGTAGAGGAAGCGGGCGACGGCGCGGGCGATCGAGTAGCCCAGCCTGAAATAGATATAGGCGTTGAAGGTCGGCACGATCTCGCGCGCGTAGCGATGGACCTCGGTCATCGCCACCTCGCGCGGCAGGTTGTTGGCGCGGGCGTAGTCGTTGGCGGCAGCGACGACCTGCGGGTCGTAGACCAGGCGGTCGATCAGAACCTGGCGCTTGGTGAGCTGGAACGGTTTTATCTCGACGGCCAGCCGCTGGTTGACGCGGTCGATCAGCCGGTTGAGGCGGCGGCGCACGAACCAGCGGCCGCTCGGGATCAAGAGCCGGTCGAGCAGCGACCAGGCCGCGAACAGCGCAATCGCGGCGAACAGCCAGAGCGGAACGGTTACCGGCTCGCCCATCGTGCTGCCCGCCAACCGGTCAGTACTGCTTGAGGTTGAAGCCGGAAAAGATGATCAGGGCGGAAGCCACCGCAAGAAGGATTGTCGTGCCGGCCGCGCCCATGGTGCGGCCGAGCGGAATGAAGCCCAGCAGGCCGCCGGCATGCAGCACGCGCGACAGCAGCAGCACGACCGACATGATCGCCGTCGGCCAGTAGCCGTAGAAGTCACTCACGAAATAGATCAACACCAGGCAGAGCGGCACGTATTCCATGAAGTTCCCGTGCGCGCGGATCGCCGCCAGCATATCCGGATCGCCGCCGTCGCCGAGATGGATCTTCTTCTGCATGCGCATACGGCCGACACTGGCTGTCAGGGACACGGCAAGCAGGCCGAGCAACCCTGCACAAACGTAAAACACGGGCATCCGACGATCTCCCCCTTCGATTGCCGGCATTGTATGGCCATATCGCCATGGGCAGGAAGGAGGATTAGACCGTCGGCGCGGCCGCCTGGTAGCCGAATTCCTTGTCGAGGGCGGCGATCTCGCGGCGGAACGCCATGCGCAGCGCGCTCTTGTCGCTTTCGTCGAGCCACGAGCCTTCGACCGAGTTCAGGCTGAACTTGCGGGCCATGTCCGGCCCCCAGCCGATCGAATCGAACAGGGTCGTGAAGCCGTGGCCGAGATCGGTCTCGAACATCGCCGGATCGTCGGTGTTGATGGTGACGTTCAGCCCGGCCTCGACCATGCGCCGGATTCGCTGCGGGCGATGCGGTCGGTTGTGCACCAGGCTGGTCCAGGCGCAGGGCGTGAAATAGAGGCCGTCGCGCCGCGCCTCGGCCATCACGAAATCCGACGCCAGCATGTTGTAGCCGTGGTCGATGCGGTCGCACTGGAGCACGTCGCGGCAGATCAGGTAGTTGGTCGGCGGCGCCTCGACGAGCGTCTGGTTGTCCTCGCAGCAATGCGCCGTGCGATGCAGGCCGGCGCGCTTGGCGAGCGCATAGGCCTCGGCGAAGGTGGCGGGCGGCCCGGCGCGTTCCGCGCCATCGAGGCCGATGCCCACCACGTGGTCGCGGCGATGGGCGATCGCCGTCTCGACGATCTCGACCGCCTGGGCGGGCGTATTGGTCGAGCGGTCGATGCAGCAGATCAGCAGGCTGGACACGCCGAATTTCTTCTTCGCCGCCTCGATGCCCTCGATCATGCCGTCGACCATCGCCGGATAGTCGATGCGGTTGGGGTAGAAGTAGTCGGGATTGAAGAAGAACTCGACGTGCCGGAGGTTGCCGTCGCGCACGGCGTCCTCGACATACTCGTAGACGGCGCGCGCGAAATCCTGCGGCGTGCGCAGCACCAGAGCGGTGAGCCGCAGCACGTCCAAGAAGCCATAGAAGTCGGGCCACTGGTAGAGCTTGTCGGCTGGTCGCGGCAAAGCGAGTCCAGCGCGCGCCGCCAGCTCGGCCACGGTGGTGGCCCGCAGCGTGCCGGCGAGATGGCAATGCAGCTCGGCCTTGGGGATGCGCCGCAAATAGTCGTCGGCAACCGCCTTCGCCATGATCGCCTCTTACTTCTTCTCGATGTTGTAGAGCAGCATCACCGGCGATTTCAGCACGCCCTGCAGGTTGTCGCGCCAGGCAGACGGTGTGGTGAACTGCGCGAGCGGCAGGTAGAGCACCTGCTCGTAGGCGCGGACCTGGATCTCGGCGGCGACGGCCTTGCGCGACGCCTCGTCCGCCGCCGTGGCGAACTTCAGCCGCAGCTCCTCGGTCTTGGGATCGGTCGGCCAGCCCCACGCGGACGCGGGATGTCCAACGGCTACCAGGAAGGGATTGCTGAGCGGATTGCCCTGGTCAGGCACGGAATTGGTCGTATGGGCGAGGTTCCAGCCGCCTTCGCTCACCGGCTTGGTGTTGAGCCGGCGCGTGGCGAAGGTCTGGAAGTCCATCGCCTGCATCTCGACCTTGAAGCCGAGATCGACCAGCATCTGGCGCGTGACGTTGCCCAGGGCGGCGATGCCCGGCGCGTTGGCGACGTGCAGCATGACCAGCGGCTTGGACAAGTCGACGCCCGCTTCCTTGAGCATGGCCTTGGCGATGGCGACGTCGCGCGAGGGAATGCCGTCCTTGCTGTCGTATGGCATGCCGCAGCCGAAGACTGCGGCGCAGTCGGTGCCGAAGCTCGGATCGCCCGCCACCACGGCGGCATACATCGAGCGGTCGATCGCCCGCGCCACCGCCTGGCGCACCTTGATGTTGTCGAACGGCGGCTGCAGGTGGTTCATCCGCATGATCGCCTGGAAGCCCAGCTTGCTCACGACTTCCGCCCTGGCACCCGACTTGGCGTCCAGCAGCGGCAGCAGGTCGGCCGGCACGCGCTCGAGGTAGTCGACCTCGCCGCGGATGAGGGCGCTCACCTGCGTCTGCGCGTCGGGCATGCCCAGCATCTCGACGCGGTCGAGCCTGGCGATCTTGGCGCCCGAGGCCCAGTTGGGCGGCTCGCCGCGCGGCTTGTAGTCGGTGAACTTCTCCAGGACGATTTTTACGCCGGGCTCATGCAGATCGGCGCGGAACTTGTAGGGGCCCGAACCCACGATCTCCTTGACCTGCTCGCTGCCCGGCGTTTTGGCAATGCGCTCAGGCATCATGAACGGCACCGGCGCGCCCACCTTGGCCAGGCTGTCGAGCACCATGCCGTAGGGCTCTCTCAAGACCAGCTTGATCGTGCCGGCGTCCGCCGCCTCGAGCGAGGCCGTGAACCGGGTCAGCATCTGGCCCATGCTGTCGCGCGACGCCCAGCGCCGGATCGAGGCCACGCAATCGGATGCCGTGACCGGCTGGCCATCGTGCCATTTGAGGCCCGGCCGCAGGACGAAGGTGTAGGTGAGCTTGTCGGGGCTCACCGTGTAGCTCTCGACCATCTGCGGCTTGGGCTCGAACTTGTCGTCGACCGCAAACAGCGTGTCGTAGACGAGGTAGCCCAGATCGCGCGTGGTGAACGAGGTCGTGAAATGCGGATCGAGGATGCGCGACAGGGTCTCGGGCGCGACGCGCAGCAGGGACTGCGCCTGAGCAGGCGGCGCGGCCAGCAGTGAGGCGGCCAAGAGCGCCGTCACCGACCAGGAACGACGGATCGTCATGCTGTCCCCCAATGCCTTCGAATGGGGCCTTCGAATGGCCCGTTGCATGTAACACCCGGCCAGGGGAGGACTAGAAGCACAACTTTGCGCACGCGCCGTCGCCTTTTTGAGGACGGTGCTATTTGCCGGGCAGTTGCTGTAGCTGCTCCTTCAGGTGATCCGCCACCATCGCCGCCGCGGGCGACAGGCGGACATGCCGGTGGG
>DATGZZ010000100.1:0-10714 GCA_035296945.1 Reyranella sp. | reverse complement strand
ATCGTCCCAGCCCAGCGGCCCGCGGAAGTCGACCACGCGACGGCCGGCCAGCATGCCGCGCAGGGTGCGCTTGGCCTCCTTCTCGATCTCCTCCCACCCGGCTTCGGTGATCGGCGCGCGATCACGGAAAAGATGATTCTTCATTTCGCGCCCTCCGCCTTGGCCGCTGACTTTGCCGATCGCAGGCTGCCGATGCCCAGGCTGCCGTCTCCACTTGGTCCGCCTTCTTCGGCGTCGCCGCCGGCTTTGTCCATGGTCGCCTCGATGCCGGTGATCGGGCCCTGGGTGAACAGGAACGTCTTGAGATGCTGCGACAAGGTCGGATCGCTGCGGCGCAGCCATTCCAGGGCCATCGCCGCGTGCTCCTTCTCCTCGTCGCGATTGTGCTCGAGGATGGCGCGCAGCTCCGGATTTGTCGTCGCCTTGGCGCGCTGGTTGTACCAGTCGACGGCCTCCAGCTCCTCCATCAGCGAGACGATGGCGCGGTGCTGGTCGATGACTTCCGGGCCGAGCTTGCCGGCGTCTTCATGCAGCGATTCACTCGACATGCGGTCGCCCTCCATCGTGCGGGCGAACACTAGTCCGACCGGCTGGAGCGGTAAACGCTGCACAAAGGTCGGAGTTCCCCGCCTCGGAACTCAGCCCGCCAGGCGCCGGAACCGCGCGCGCATGGCGATCAGCAGGCCAACGGCGAAACTGGCGATGCCCATGGCCACCATCGCAAAGGGCGCGCCCGCGCCGCCGGTAAGCATCAAGGCAAGCCACGCACCGCCGACGATCAGCACCAGGCGCAATGCAGCCAAGGCGAAGGGCCAGCCGACGAAGCCAATGCCGAGACAGGCGAAGTAGCAGGCGAGACCGGCGCCGGTCAGCGGGAACACCGCGGCCTGGCTCAGGAGATAAAGCGCGCCCATGTCTCGGATCACAGGGTCGGACGTGAACAGGCTCATCCACTGCTGGCCAAGCAGGGCGAAGATCGTGAAGACAAGGCCGATGGCTGCTGCCACCGCAGCACCTGTCCAGGCCGCGCGCTCAGCCCGCGCGAAATCGCGAGCGCCGGCGGCCGTCGCCACCATGGTGATGACGGCGGAGCCGAAAGCGAAGGTGATGGGGTATTGCAGCAGCTCCAGGCGCACGGCCGCGCCGTAGGCGGCGACAGCAGAGCTGCCCAGTGCGGCGATGACACCGGCGACGAAGAAGGTCGAGACCTGGAACAGAGTGGCGCTCGCTGCCGACACGACACCGACTCCCAGGATGGCGGCGGCCTCCTCGCGCTTCAGGCGGATGGCGCCGAGGCGCAGGCGGACCAGTGCCTGTCGCGACATGAGATGGACCACGAGCACGATCGTGCCGACACCGTAGGCGACCACGGCCGCCAGCGCGGCGCCGACGATGCCCAGCGCCGGGAACGGACCCCAGCCCAGGATCAGCGCCGGCGACAGTGCGAGATGGAAAGCCTCGCCGATGGCAATGGCGAAGGCCGGCACCATCATGTTGCCGGCACCGCGCGAAACGTTGGCCAAAAGGTTCATCAGCCAGACGAGCACCGAGCCGCCGAACATCACGGTGCCGTACAGCACAGCCATCTCGACCGAACGGCCGGCGAGGCCCATGGCGGCGTAGAGCGCGGGGCCGGTCGCCAGCATCAACACGGTGGTGAGCGCACCGCCGATCAAGGCGATCGCGACCGCCACGCCGGCGAGCGACGCGGCCCGGCTGTGATCGCCGGCGCCCAGCGCGCGGCCGATCGCCGAGGAGACGCCCGAGCCGAAGCCTGACGCGGTCGCCGTCTGCAGGATCAGGAATAGCGGGAACACCACGGCCACTCCCGCCAGCGCATCGCTGCCCAGCCACGACACGAACAGCGCATCGGCCGTCAGGAAGGTGATGCGTGCGGCTGCCTCGCCGATGTTGGGCGCGGCGAGCGACAGCAGCAACGGCAGGACCGGCGCTTCGAGGATGCGTTGGGTGCGGCTGGACAGGACGGACATGACGCCAAGGTGATGCCGCTGTGCTGCCTGGTCGATTACCTGGCCGGTAATCCGTCGCTGTCATCCCGAGCGCACCTCTTCACCTCCCCCGTCATACGGGGGAGGCCGGGAGGGGGAGAGCCGCACCGAAGATGTATGAAAAGACAAAGATCATGATCTGAAATGATCAGACCACTCGACTGAAGCGTACCCCCTCCCGGCCTCCCCCGTATGACGGGGGAGGTGAAAGAAGGGTGCTCGGGATGACAGCGTTATCGGCGCGTCAGCCGCTCCACCACGGTGTCGAGCTGATCGAAGTCGCGGATCTCCAAGGTCAGGAGACTCTGCTCGCCCAGCCCGCGCAGCTTGAGGTCGGCCTTGAGACCCAGCGCTTCTTCGATGCGCTTCTCCAGCGCTTTGGTGTCGGCGCTCTTGGCAGTGCTGGTGCCGGCGGTCGCCTTGGACCGTCCATCCTTGGGCTTTGACTTGAGTTCGCCGCCCAGACGCTCGAGGTCGCGCGCGGAGAGCTTCTCGTCCACGGCGCGCTGCGCCACGGCGAGCGGATCGGGCACGCCGATCAGGGCGCGCGCCTGGCCGGCAGAGAGCTCGCCGCGCCGAACCATTTCCTGCACCGCGCCCGGCAGCTCGAGGAGCCTCAGCGTGTTGGCGACATGCGGGCGGCTCTTGCCCACGGTCTTGGCAATGTCCTCCTGGGTCTGCTTGAATTCGTCGGACAGGCGGCGATAACCCAGCGCCTCGTCGACCGCCGTGAGGTCGGCGCGCTGCAGGTTCTCGATCAGGCCGAGCTGCAGGGCGTCCTGGTCGCCCATGGTGCGCACGACCACCGGCACTTCGTGCAGCTGCGCCTTCTGTGCCGCGCGCCAGCGCCGCTCGCCCGCGACGATCTCGTAGGCATCGGCCTGGCCCGCGACCGGCCGCACCAGGATGGGCTGCAGCAGGCCGAATTCCTTCACCGAGTCGACCAGCGCCTCCATGTCCTCGAAGGTGGTGCGCGGCTGCATGCGGCCGGCCTTCAGCTGGCCGATCGGCAAGGTGAGCGGCGCGCGCACGGACGAGGGCCGCGCCGGCGGTGCGGGGGCTTCCGCTGGCGACGGTGGTGACGGCGCCGGCGCTACGGTGGCGGCGACTTCATCGTCGCCCAAGAGGGCGGACAAGCCGCGGCCCAGGCCGCGCGGCTTAGGAGGCTGGCTCATGGGTGGCCTCGACGGTTGCGTTGCGCCGGCGACGGATGAACTCGCTCGCCAGCAGGATGTAGGCCTGCGCGCCGGCGCAGGCATTGTCGTAGATCAGCACCGGCATGCCGTGCGACGGCGCCTCGGCGATGCGCACGTTGCGCGGGATGGTGGTGCCGAACACCAGCTCGCCGAAGTGGGCGCGCACGTCGGCCTCGACCTGCTGGCTCAACGTCATGCGGCGATCGACCATGGTCAGGACGACGCCGGCGATGTGCAACCTGGGGTTGAGATTTTTCTTGATCCTCGCCACGGTGTTGGACAAGGCGCCGATGCCCTCGAGCGACAGGAACTCGGCCTGCAGCGGGACCAGGATGGAATCGACGGCGACCAGGGCGTTCAGGGTGACGAGGCCGAGCGAGGGCGGGCAGTCGATCAGGATGGTGGCCCAGCGCTCGCGCGCGTTGGCGTCGGGCGCATTGAGGGCGTCGGCCAGGCGATGCTCGCGCCGCTCGACATCGATCAACTCGATCTCCGCCCCGGCCAGCGCGACCGAGGCCGGCATCACCGACAGGCCCGGGATCTGAGAGGGCCGGACACAGTCGGCCAGCGGCGCGAGGCCGAGCAGGAATTCATACGATCCGGGTGAGCGCTCACTTCTTGCGACGCCCAGTCCCGTCGAGGCATTGCCTTGGGGATCGAGGTCGATCAGCAGCACGGATTCGCCGACGGCCGCCAGCGCCGTGGCGAGGTTAATCGCCGTCGTGGTTTTGCCGACGCCGCCCTTCTGGTTGGCGATCGCGTAGATCTGCGGAGGTGTAGGAGCCGATTCGGAGGATGACGGCGTCACGGTCTGTCTTGCTGGCGAGGGGTTGGCAGGAAATATCCCAGTCCTTCATGGCCCCGTTCAATTCCACCTGCCACCCTTTCCCCTTGTGGAAAAGGCAAATAGCGGTATCGGTCCGGTGTCGGTCCGCCCAAGAGAGCAATTGACCCAGGGGCGCCAGGGCCCTGGCCGTCACGACGTCCGCTTTTGATTCTGGTGCGTCCTCGATGCGGCCGATGACCACCCGCGGCGGCTTCTTCAACGCCATCCGTCGCCCGGCTTCGCTCAGGAACGCGGCCTTGCGGGCATCGGACTCGATGAGGGTCATATCGAGATCTGGGCGCAGCGCGGCAAGGACCAATCCGGGAAATCCACCGCCGCTGCCGAGGTCTGCGAGGCTTTTGGCCTCGGTTGGGACCAAGGGTGCGAGCTGGGCCGAATCGAGGACATGCCGGGTCCAGACACCTTCGATCGTCGTCTTGCCAACAAGATTGATCGCCTTTTGCCAGCGGACCAACGTGTTGACCAAGGCGTCGAGCTGATCCGATGTTTCACGTGAAACATCGACCCCGAGCTCCCGCATCTGCCGCAGGAACCGGTCCCGGCCGTCCTGGGGAGGCGGCATCTACGCCGCCCGGCGACGGACGTGCTTCAGGAGGCCGACGAGAGCGGCAGGGGTAATCCCCGAAATCCGGGCCGCCTGGCCAAGAGTCGCAGGCCGATGGTCCTCGAGCTTCTGACGTACTTCATTGGAGAGGCCGCCAACCGCCCGGTAATCCAGATCGGCGGGCAGCTCGAGCGCCTCATCCCGGCGATAGGCCGCGATGTCCATTCGCTGACGATCGAGATACCCATCGTAGCGTGCGTCGATCGCCAGCTGCTCCGCGATATCCGCCGGCACCGATCCGAGTTCCGGCCAGAGGCCGACCAGCTTGTCCCAGCCAATGTCCGGATAGGCCAGCAATTCAAGGGCGGAACGGGGTACGCCGTCCTGGTTGATCGCGATGCCGCGCTTGGCCAAGGCCGAGGGGGTGAGCTTCAGGGCCGTAGCCAAACCCCGGGCGTCCGCCAGTGTGGAATGTTTCACGTGAAACATCCGCAGGCGCGCGGCCTGGATGCAGCCAATCTCCAGGCCCCGCGGGGTCAATCGCCGGTCGGCATTGTCCGCCCGCAGCCACAAGCGGTACTCCGCGCGGGACGTGAACATCCGATAGGGCTCGGTAACGCCCAGGCTAACCAGGTCGTCAATCAGGACGCCGAGATAGCCCTCGGCACGATCAACGACGAATGGCTTGACGAGCGCCGCATTCAGGCCGGCGATGAGGCCCTGCGCGGCCGCTTCTTCGTACCCGGTGGTCCCGTTGATCTGCCCAGCCATGTACAGGCCGGGGATCTTGCGCGTTTCCAGGGTAGCTTTGAGCTCCCGTGGGTCGATGTGGTCGTATTCGATGGCATACCCTGGGCGGCGCATGACAGCGCGCTCCAACCCCGGGATGGTCTGCAGCATCTCGAGCTGCACTGCTTCTGGCAGGGAGGTGGAAATGCCATTGGGATAGACGGTGTCGTCGTCCAGCCCTTCCGGCTCCAGGAAGATCTGATGCCGGTCGCGCTGGCCGAAGCGCACGACCTTGTCCTCGATCGACGGACAATAGCGCGGCCCCACGCTCTCGATCGCGCCCGAGTACATCGGCGCGCGATGCAGGTTGGCGCGGATGATGGCGTGCGTCTCCGGCGTCGTCGCCGTGATGTGACAGGGGATCTGCGGCGTCGTGATCCGCTCGGTCAGGTACGAGAAGGGCTGCGGCGGCTGATCGCCGTCCTGCCGTTCCAGGCCGGCATAGTCGATGGTGCGGCCGTCGAGCCTGGCCGGCGTGCCGGTCTTGAGGCGTCCCAGGGCGAAGCCCAGACGATGCAACGTCAGCGCGAGTAAAGTCGACGGCTCTTCAACCCCATCGCCGCGCGCGCGGCCGGCGGCGATCCGCGTTTCACCGCAGTGAATCAAGCCCCGCAGGAAGGTGCCCGTCGTCAGGATGACGCGCCCAGCGGCGATTTTTGCGCCCGATTCCGTGAGCACGCCGACACACGCACCACTTGCGTCTAGCATAATATCCGCAACCGCATCGGCGCGAATTTCCAGATTGGCCTGCTCGGCCAGCAGCGCTTGCATGGCCTCGCGATAGAGCTTGCGATCGGCCTGGGCGCGCGGCCCGCGCACAGCGGGTCCTTTTGAGAGATTGAGTGTGCGGAACTGAATCCCGGCGCGGTCGATCGCCCGGCCCATGACGCCGTCCAAGGCATCGATCTCGCGCACCAGATGGCCCTTGCCCAGGCCGCCGATGGCGGGATTGCACGACATCTCGCCGATCGTCTCGATGCGATGGGTGAGCAGCAGGGTGCGCGCGCCCAGCCGCGCCGCCGCAGCCGCCGCCTCGCAGCCGGCATGGCCGCCGCCCACCACGATCACGTCAAAGGGAAACGCTCGCATGGCGGGCCTTTTAGGCGCAGCCTCAGGCTTGGTCCAGATGACTCGTGTCGTTCACCCGCTGCACCCGCACATCGCCCGCGGCGGAGATCTCGATCTCGTTCAGGGTGCAGGGGTCCTGGACCAGCCGCCAATAGGCCGCCAGCGGCATGTCGAGGAGTTGCAGCAACAGCACCCGGTTCACGCTGTCATGGCCCACCATCACCACCGTCTGCTCGGGGTAGCGCAGCAACGCCTCGCGCAGCACGTCACTCGTCCTCGCCACGACGTCCTGCAGCGATTCCCCTTTGGGAAAGCGCGTGAGCTGCGGCGCCGAGCGCCATTGCCGATAAGCGTCCGGGCTCTCGGTGCTGACCTCATCGTGGGTGCGCATCTGCCAGGCGCCGTAGTCGATGTCGCCCAGTCCCTCGCGCACCTCGCCCTTGAGGCCGCAAGCCGCCGCGATCCTGGCCCCGGTCAGCACGCAGCGTTGCAAGGGGCTGGTAAATACCGCGGCGGGCTTCCAGTTGGTGGCGATGCGCCTGGCCAGCGCATCGGCCTCGGCGAGGCCGCGCTCGGTCAGCGCAAGCTCGGCACGGCCGCGAAAGCGTGGGGGTTGAATGCCCTCGACATGGCCATGGCGGCTGAGCAGGATTTTGGTCATGTCGCCAATTTATCAGGCCACCAATGAACACGCTTGAGCTCAAGCTTACTGATGCTGTGACGCTGGCGGTTCCTGCAAGCCTGCACTCCGTCACCACCTATGTCCTCCTTGAGCAGGAACGGTGGTTCGAAAAGGAGATGGATTTTCTTCGGCGCTGGCTGCGGCCGGGCATGACCGTCATCGACGTCGGTGCCAACCACGGAGTCTACAGCTTGCCGATGGCGCGCTTGGTCGGTCCAACGGGCCAGGTGTTCGCCTATGAACCCGGCAGCGAGACGCGTGCTCTGTTGGAGCGAAGCCGCGACCTGAACGCAGCGGCCAACCTCGACATATCGCCGTTGGCGCTGTCCGATGGCGAGCGCGAGGGGCGGCTGGTGTTCGGCAGTTCGAGCGAACTCCATGCGCTCGGCGACAGCGGCGCGGGTGAAAGGGTCCGCATCACCAGCCTGGATCGCGAAGACGCTAGACGGGGCTGGCCGTCGCCTGACTTTGTGAAGCTCGATGCGGAAGGCGAGGAGGAGCGCATCGTGTCCGGCGGCCGCAATTTCTTTGCCCGCCACTCGCCGCTGATCATGTTCGAGATCAAGGCCGGCGATAAGGTGAATGAACACCTTCGCGCGCTCTTTCCGACCATCGGCTATCGTCTGTTTCGACAGCTTGGCGGCGCGCCCCTCCTGGTCCCGGATGACCCACAGCAACCGATCGACGGATATGAACTCAATCTGTTCGCCGCAAAACCCGACCGCGCGAACGCCTTGTCACAACAAGGCTTGTTGGTTGAGGCCGTCCCAACCTGGGTGCCCGGCGAGGGTGACCGCGAGAAAGCCGATCCATTCTGGCGGAGCCAGAAATTTGCCGCGTCGATCAGTATCTCCGGCGCCCATGGCGCGGCTGCGGATTCCGGCTACCGCGACAGCCTTGCCGCCTATGCCGCATGGCGCTCCACCGACCCGCCGGTCGCCATGCGTTGCGCGGCTCTTGCCTTCGCATTGCACGGTCTGGCGGCGGCGTGTGCACGCGCGCCTACGCCGGAGCGACTGTCGACGTTGGCTCGCGTCGCGTGGGAGTGGGGTGCGCGCGGCCAGAGTGTCGGCGTCTTGCAACACCTTCTCAAAACCGTGCGCGGCGGCCCAATACAGCCCGGCGAGGCGTTCTGGCCGGCAAGCGCGCGCTTCGACGACATCGCGCCAGGCAGCCAACCGGCCGCCTGGTTCGTCGCGGCTGCGGCCGAGCAATTTGAAAGAACCTTCGGATTTTCATCCTCATTCATCGGTGCCTCGCCGGTATTGGCCTGGCTCTGCAGCCAGCCGTCCGCACCAGCCGAAATGGAACGCAGACGCATCCTGCTTGCGGCCCGAGCCGGTCAACGGCCCAAAGTGCCGCCACGGCTGCACATCGCAGCATTGGACCATCTGAACGCAGACGTTTGGCGCACCGGCCAGATCCCGGGCACCGTCGCCGAGCCGTAGGAGGCTCAGCTTTTCAGGCGCCGGCAGACAGCGGGCAGGCCGTACCACAGGCAAGCCAGCACCACCGCAGTCCCGGCGGCGACAGCCATCGCCGGCTCCCGTCCGTTCAGGATGAGCCGGGCGATGAGATAGGTGTCGAGACACACGCCGGCGATCAGCGGCAACATCGCAAACGTCAGCAAGGTCGAAGAGAGATCGACAAAACGTCGCGACACGCAGCCGCGCTCGACCTGCCGATGATACGCCGCCGGCGTCATCAACAGACCCATGGCCAGCGCCATCGACAGGAAGGCGGCGAGGTGGGGCAGTTGCTCGCCGGCCGTGAACTCCTGAAAGCGCTGGTTGAACACGGCGATGAGCTGGAAGCCCAGCACGGCCTGCACGCCCGGCAGCACCATGCGCGCTTCGTCGGTGACGTGCGTGGCTTCTTCCTCGAGCGTCTCGCGATGGACCTGCATCACTTGCCTGCCTTGAACGCCTTGGCGCCCGCCTTCACCAGCTTGCCCGCCCGCTTCGGCCCGCTACGTCGCACGATGCGCAGTTCCTTGCCGTTGAGACCGGCGTAGTGCGTGAAAAAGGATTCCACCTCCGGCACGAGCCGCGGCGGCAGATCGGCCAACCGCTTGACCGCCATATGGCTGTGCGCATGAGTGGCGACGGCAAAGAAACGGTCGTTGCGTTGCCATGGCTTGCGCTTCTCCTTCTGCTCGACCTCGAGCACGCCGATCAGGCGCGCCGTCACCACGCAGCCCGGCGGCACGCCGGCATCGAGGAGCAGCAGGACGTCGAGCGGATCGCCATCCTCGCCCTGGGTCGACGGGAAGAAGCCGAAGTCGAACGGGAAGGCCAGGCCCTCGGCCAGGGTCGCGCCCAGCCGCATCACGCCGTGCTCGGCGTCGTACTTGTATTTGTTGTGGCTTCCCTTGGGCGTCTCGACGACGACGGTGAGATCGCCGCTGTCTTCATCGACCAGCGGGAGGCGATCCAGCGTGCTGGACGAGCGAGCCATCGCTCACAGCGCGAGCTGCCGCACCAACTGCTTCAGCACCGCGTCGCGATCGGGATCGCCTTTGGCGAGGGCGGTGAAGAAGTTGGTCGTCTGCTCCCAGGTCGCATGCGGCGGCAGGGCCACGACATTGGGATCGGCGCGCACGTCGATCACCACCGGCCGGTCCGCGGCCAGCGCCGCGTTCAGGCAGGGCGCCACGTCGTCGGGCCGCGCGATGCGCTGGCCGACGAAACCCAGCTTCTCGGCGAAGGCCGCATAGTCGAATTCCGGCACGTCCTGGGTCTCCGGCAGCTTGGGCGTGCCGCCAAGCGCGCGCAGTTCCCAGCTCACCATGTTGAGGTCGCGATTGTTCAATATCGCCACCACGAACCGCGGGTCGGCCCAGCGCCGCCAATATTTCGAGACCGTGATCAGGGCGTTGAGACCCAGCATCTGCATGGCGCCGTCGCCGACCAGCATGAAGGCCGGTCGTTGCGGGAAGGCGAGCTTGGCCGCCAGCCCATAGGACACCGCTGGCCCCATGGTGGCGAGAGTGCCGGAGATCGCGATCTGCATGCGCCGCCGCACACGGATGGCGCGCGCGAAGAAGGTCGTCGACATGCCGGTGTCGACGGCAAGCAGGGAGTCGTCGGGCAGGCGGTCGCTCAGTTCCCAGAAGAACAGCTCGGGATTGAGCGGATCGGCCTGCAGATGGGCCCGCTTGTCCTCGTCGGCCCACCAATCGCGCGCCGATTTCTCGATCTTGTCGCGCCATTTGTCCCGGCTGCGCGAGCGCAATCGCGGCAGCAGGGCGCGCAATGTCAGCGCGGCATCGCCGACCAGCGGCGCCTCCACGGGGTAGCGCAGCGACAGCATCGCCGGATCGATGTCGATCTGCACGCCGCGCGCCTGTCCCTCCTTGGGCAGGTACTCGCTGTAGGGGAAGGTCGAGCCGATCATCAGCAGCGTGTCGCAACCCTGCATCAGCTCCCACGATGCCTTGGTGCCTAAAAGGCCGATCTGGCCGGTGACGAAGGGCAGGTCGTCCGGCAACACCGCCTTGCCCAGCAAGGCTTTGGCGATGCCGGCCTGCAGGCGGTCGGCGACGGCTAAAACCTCCTGGGTGGCACCCGCCGCGCCGGC
>DATGZZ010000099.1:0-5460 GCA_035296945.1 Reyranella sp. | reverse complement strand
CGGCCAAGCAGTACGAACAGGCCGGCCTCGATGCGAAGGGCATCGTCGCCGTGGGGCTCGCGGCTCTCGGTCAGCAGGCCGAACGCGCCCGCGGCTGAAAACAAGAAGGCCCGCCAGCGGCGGGCCTTCCGGTCGACTTTGCTAGAAGCTTACTTCGGCTGCGGCACGATGCGCAGGTAGGGCTTCGGTGCCTTCCAGCCGTTCGGATACTTGGCCTTGGCAGCCTCGTCGGATACCGCCGGGACGATGATGACGTCCTCGCCGTTCTTCCAGTTCACCGGCGTCGCCACCTGGTGCTTGGCGGTGAGCTGGCAGGATTCGAGGAGACGCAGCACCTCGTCGAAGTTGCGGCCGGTGCTCATCGGATAGGTCAGCATCGCCTTGATCTTCTTGTCCGGGCCGATGATGAACACCGAGCGCACGGTGGCGTTGTCGGCGGCGGTGCGGCCCTCCGACGTCGTGCCGGCGCCTTCCGGCAGCATGTCGTAGGCGGTCGCGACCTTGAGCTCGGGATCGCCGATCATCGGATAGGTGACCTTGTGGCCCTGCGTCTCCTCGATGTCCTTCGACCACTTCTCGTGGTTGCCGACCGGATCGACCGACAGGCCGATGATCTTGGTGTTGCGTTTGTCGAATTCGGGCTTCAGGCCCGCCATGTAGCCGAGCTCGGTGGTGCAGACCGGCGTGAAATCCTTGGGATGGGAGAACAGGACCGCCCAGCCGTCGCCGATCCACTTGTGGAACTCGATCGGGCCCTGGGTCGTCTCGGCCTTGAAGTCAGGCGCAGTTGAGTTGATGCGAAGCGTCATGGTGAACCCCCTCTGTGAGAAAAGCTTTGTACTGGATGGGTAGATCGGCCTTCCGGGGCCGATGGTCAAGCCTTGGCAGGAATCCAGCTGATCAGGCCGATGCCGCCATCAACTTCTACCGTCGTGCCCACGACATAACGACCAAATCTTTCTGACAGGACCGCGACAGCGACCTGGGCGATGTCGTCGGGCGTGCCGGGGCGGCCGATCGGGATCTGCGCCACCAGGGCGCCGAGATTGTCGGCGACGAAGCCGCCGCCCGGGATGGCACCCGGCGCAATGGCGTTCACCCGGATGCCGTCGGGCGCGAGGGTGCGCGCCAGCTCCTTCATCACCATGGTCATGCCGGCCTTGGAAGCGCTGTAGTGCGGCAGGTTTCTGGGCATGTCGCGGTGCTGCGAGGTGATCAGCAGGATCCGCCCTTTGATCTTGTTGTCGCGCATGTGCCGGCCGATCTCGCGTGACAGGAAGAAGCCCGTGCGCAGGTTGATGTCGGTCATGGCGTCCCAGGTTGCCTCCGAGACCGAGAGCGGCGTATCGGCCTCCAGTCGGCGCGGGCTGGCGGAATGGACAAACAGCGAGATCGTGCCGAGCTTTGCGAGCGCGCCGTCGAGCAGGCCTTTCCAGCCGTCGCGCTGCCCGAGGTCGGCTGCCAGGAAGTCGATGCCGTCCTCGGCCGGTGGGGCGGTGATGTCGCTGCCCAGCACCGTGGCGCCCTCGGCTGAAAGCGCCTTGGCGATGCCGCGGCCGATGCCACCGGCGCAGCCGGTGACCAGGGCGCGTTCGCCCTCCAGAAGCTTCGTGCTCATGCTAGATGTTTCTTCCCTCGAGATATGGAGTGAGCCCATGGACCGGACGCGGCCGACGCTCAATCAGCTGAACATTGTAAGCGGCAATGTCGACGCATCCATCGCCTTCTATCGCAAGCTGGGTGTCGACATTCCCGATCCGCGGATATGGCGCACCGCCACCGGCGCGCATCATGTGAGCGCCATCGAGGCCGACTCACCCGACGCCGCGACGCTCGATCTCGATAGCGCAGCCTTTGCCCAGATGTGGAACAAGGGGTGGGCCGGGCGCAAAGACCTCGCCGGCCGCGTGGTCGTGGGGTTCAGCGTCAGTTCGCGCGAGGAGGTCGATCGCCTTTATGGCGAGATGACCGCGGCCGGCCATCGCGGCCTGCAGGCGCCGTTCGATGCCTTCTGGGGCGCGCGCTATGCCATCGTAGAAGATCCCGACGGCATTGCCGTCGGCCTGATGAGCCCGATCTCGGCCAATCGCCGCTCGCCGCCGCCGGCCGTCTGATGGCCAAGACGCGGCTGGACGTGGCGCTGGTCGAGCGCGGCCTGGCGGAGACGCGCGCCGCCGCGCAACGGCTGGTCATGGCCGGCCTGGTGTTCTCGGGCGAGCGGCGGCTCGACAAGCCGGGCCATGCCGTCGCCGCCGACGCGCCGATCGAAGTGCGCGGCCAGCCGCACCCCTACGTCTCGCGCGGCGGGCTGAAGCTCGAGAAAGGGCTGGATCACTTCGCCATTCCCGTCACCGGCCGCATCGCCCTGGACGTCGGCGCCTCGACCGGCGGCTTCACCGACCTGTTGCTGCAGCGCGGTGCGGCCAAGGTCTATGCCATCGACGTCGGCACCAACCAGCTCGCCTGGAAGCTGCGCTCCGATCCGCGGGTGATCTCGATGGAGAAGACCAACATCCGCGAGGTCACGCGAAGCGAGGTGCCCGAGCCGATCGATCTCATTGTGTGCGATGCCTCCTTCATCAGTCTGCGCACGGCGCTGCCGGCGGCGTTGGCCCTGGCGGCGCCCGGCGCTCACCTCGTGGCGCTGATCAAGCCGCAGTTCGAGGTCGGAAAGGGCCGGGTAGGCAAGGGCGGCATCGTGCGCGAACCGGCCCTGCACGAAGAGGTCTGCAAGACCATCGAGGACTGGCTGGCGGCGCAGCCCGGTTGGAGCGTGCTGGGCGTCACGCCCAGTCCGATCGAGGGTGCCGAAGGCAACAAGGAATTCCTGATCGCCAGCCGGTTCAGCGGATAGCGCGCGATACCCGGAACTTGTTGTTGTCGGCCAACGTCTCGAACGACGTGAAGTTCGCTTTCAGGAGCGGCTCATAGGGCAGGCCGCGATTGGCCACCATGTAGAAGCGGCCGCCGGGCCTGAGCGCACGCGCCGCCGCAGCGATCACGTTCTGACCAAGTCCCGGTTCGGCTGCACGGCCGGCATGGAAGGGCGGATTGCAAATGACAGCATCGTAAGTTGCCGGGGCCGCTTCCTGGGTAAGGTCGAGCCAATGAAATGAGGCACGCGAGGCGGCGATGTTGGCGCGTGCCGCTTCGATGGCGCGGTGCTCGGCGTCCATGAGATCGATTTTCGTGATGCCCGGCGCGCGCGCGAGCGCTTCGCGCGACAGGTAGCCCCAGCCGCAGCCGAAATCGGCGACGTGGCCGCTGAGGTCTTCCGGCAGATGCGTCGCCAGCAGCGCCGACCCGTCATCGATGCGATCCCAGGCGAAGAGGCCGGGCTGGCTGAGCCACGAACCGTCGCCGACCGGCCGCAGCGAAGCAAGCTCGCGCCAGTAGTCGGGCGGCGTCCTGTCGGCGCGCGTCAGCCAGAAGACGCGGCAATGGAACTTCGAGAGCGTGCCGTCGAGGCCGAACGCCTTGCCGACCTGCTTCTCCAGGCTGGCGGCGCCATCGTCGTTGGAGCCCGAGCACACCAGCGTGCCGCCCTCGGCGAGCAGCGACCAGCCGCGCGCGATGTTGGCGAAGTTCTCTTCCTTGTGCTTGGTCAGCAGGAGCTGGCCCAGCCGGTATGCGCCGCTCTCGATGCGCGGCACGACCGACCAACCGGCCGTTTTCAGACGAAGATACTCGGGCCGCAACGACTGCTCGGCATCGATGTCCCTGAAGGGTGAAAGCTCGGCCCGCAGGAAGAACGCCCGCTGCGGGACGAGCGCTCCGGTTTCGAAGGCGTGGACGAGGGCGCGACTGGCCTGGCTCACGGCCACCCAACTACGGAACGAGGACGGCGCGTCCCATGATCAGGCCCTTGCGCAGCTCCTGCAGCGTGGCGTCGGCGTCGTCGAGCTTGCGCTTGATGATCGGCACCGGCGTCACCTTGCCTCCGGTGACGAGGTCCATCATCTCCTTCATCTCGGCCGGACTGCCGGTCACGGAGCCCATGATCTGGCAGCCGGTGAAGGCGAACATCGGCAACGGCATCGAAAAGGTGCCGCCGAACAGGCCGACGATGACCAGCCGTCCGCCGCGGCCGAGCGCGCGCACGCCGAACTGGCTGGACGCCTCGGCGCCGACGAAGTCGATGGCCGCACCGACGCCAGTGCCACCGGTCAGCTCCATGATCTGCTTGCGCGCTTCCTTGTCGCGCGGATCGAGTGCGGCACAGGCGCCGTTCTCGAGCGCGAGCTTGCGCTTGTTCTCGTCGATGTCGGCCACGATCGGCTCATGGCCCAGCACCGACTTGGCAAAGCGCACGCCCATCAGGCCGACGCCGCCGGCGCCGATCACCAGGATCGGCTTGCCGGCGTCGTGGCCCACCGCCTTCTTGACCGCGCCGAACGCCGTGATGCCCGAACAGGCATAGAGGCAGGCGAGCTCGACCGGCAGGTTTCCGTAGGGATAGAGGTACCTGGCGTGCGGCACGAGGACGTGGTCGGCATAGCCACCGTCCGCGCTGACGCCGAGCGCGCGCGACGTCGGGCAGAGATGCTCGCTGCCCGATTGGCAGTACCAGCACTTGCCGCAGCCGATCCAGGGATAAACCACCGCCTTGTCGCCGACCTTGGCGCCCTTGGACTCAGGACCGACGGCCACGACCTCACCCACGATCTCGTGGCCCATGGTGCGGGGCGGCGCCATGGTCTTCTCGGTCGAGTACTTGTTGCCGCCGCCCATGTCGAAATAGCCTTCCCACAGGTGGACGTCGCTGTGACAGACGCCGGCCGCGGTGATGCGCACCAGCACCTGGGTGCCCTGCGGGGCCGGGTTGGCCTCTTCGACCTTCTGCAACGGCTGGCCGAACTCGACGACCTTGTAGCTCTTCATGCGCCTGCTCCCGTGTCTTGCGACGGGAGCATAGAGCATGGGCTGTCAGAATGGCAGGCCCACATAGTTTTCGGCGAGCACCGTCTGCGCCGCGCGCGACGACGCGAGATAGTCGAGCTCGGCACGCTGCATCTGCGCTTCGAAGCTCGTCGTCGGGTGCAGCTTGTGGAGGAGCGTGGTCATCCACCAGGAAAAGCGCTCGGCCTTCCACACGCGCGCAAGGGCGGTGTCGCCATAGCTGCGAATCAGGCTGTCGTCTTGCTTCTCGTAGTATGCGATCAGCGCCCGGCTGAGGTAGTGCACGTCCGACGCCGCGAGATTGAGGCCCTTGGCGCCGGTCGGCGGCACGATGTGGGCCGCGTCGCCGGCCAGGAACAGCCGGCCGTGCTGCATCGGCGTCGACACAAAGCTGCGCAGCGGCGCGATGCTTTTCTCGATCGATGGCCCCGTCGTGATGTTGGGAGGGGGGGCGCAGTCCAACCGGACCTTGAGTTCCTGCCATATCCTCTCGTCAGGCCACTCCTCGACCTTCTCGTCGAGCTCGCACTGGATGTAGTAGCGACTGCGCGTCGGCGAGCG